>CAKAQP010000035.1 GCA_916720285.1 uncultured Lachnoanaerobaculum sp.
GGGAATTACAATGTATGGTATTGCACCTTCAAATGAAGTGAATTTAACGAACTTCAATTACAAACCTGCATTAAGTATTTATTCCACAATCACATATATTAAAAAAATAAAAGCAGGTGAATCTGTAAGTTACGGCGCCACTTTTAAAGCTGAAAAAGATATGGACATTGCTACAATTTCTTTTGGATATGCAGACGGCTATCCCAGAGATTTGAGTAATAAAGGATATGTATTGATTAATGGTGTAAAATGTAATATTATCGGCAGAATATGCATGGATCAGACAATAGTAGATGTCAGCGATGTTCCAAATGTTAATATAGGGGATACGGTAGTTATTTTAGGAAAAAGTGCGGGAAACCGTATAACTGTAGACGAGCTCACAAAAGATTCAAACACTTTTTCCTATGAATTTATCTGCGGTATTAATAAAAGAGTACCGAGACTTTACTATTCGAATGGTGAATATGTTGGTAAAAAGGACTATATAAGAGATTTATACACTATGATATAGTCTTTAAAAGTTTTATATATAAGATAAGTAGGAGTTTTTCATGGACGATGCTCATTCGGCATTATTAATTATAATTTGTGTAATTGTATTATTTATTAATTTTTCGATTCATTCGTTTAATTCAGCTATAAATGAGCTGAACAGTTCGGATATTGATGAGGATAAAAACGGGGAAAGATTGAAGTTTCATATAGAAAATATCGGTAAAGTACTTTATTGTATGTATATAATAAATGTTCTTTCCGGAATATTTTTCGGATGGTTTTTTGTCAAATCGTTTTCATCCGGTATAAAATCAATATTATCAAGTATTTTACCCTTGTCGGCATCAACAGTTGTTTCTACATTTATTGTATTATTATTGTTTTGTATATTCTTTGTTGTATTCGGTATATCAATACCGAACAAGCTTGCAAGAAAAGCACCTAAAAAAAGTGCTTATACCTTTATGAACATTTCAAGTATTTTGATTTTACTTTTTTCGCCGGTTATTTATATTGTTGACAGCATTTCATATGTTATTTTGAAAGTGTTCGGACTTGATATAAAGGCACAGTCGGAAACTGTAAGTGAAGAAGATATTATGAGCATGGTAAATGAAGGGCATGAGCAGGGGATTTTTGAAGGATCTGAAGCTGAGATGATTACAAATATCTTCGAGCTTAATGATAAGCAGGCAAGAGATGTTATGACTCACAGGAAAAATGTTGTATTCATAAACGGTGAAGACAGCTTACAGACTGTAATTGATTTTATGCTTACTTCAGGTACCAATTCCAGATATCCGGTATATGATGATAATATAGACAGCATAATGGGTATTTTAAATATGAAGGATGCACTTATATGTGAAAATACGTCAGATTATCAGAATACTTCAATTAAGGATATACCGAATATTTTGAGACCGATTACATTTGTTCCTGAAAATAAAAATCTTGTTACTTTGTTCAAGGATATGCAATCTCAGAAAAATCATATGGTAATTGTAGTGGATGAATATGGACAGACCTCAGGTATAGTTACTATGGAAGATATACTTGAAGAGATTGTAGGAAATATAATGGATGAATACGATGAAGATGAGGAGCTTATAAAAGAGCTTTCTGACGGTTCATTTATAATGAAGGGAATGACTCCGCTGTCTGATATAGAAGATATTTTAAATATAAAATTTGATGAAGAGGAGTTGGAAAATTTTGATACTATAAATGGTCTTATGATATCCAGACTGGACAGGATACCGGAGGATAATGAGAAATTTGATATTATAATGTATGGCTACGAGTTTAAGGCATTACATGTATTAAACAGAATGATCAATACCATTAAAGTAATAAAATCACAAGAGGATGAAGAGCTTAACGAAGAATAAATTGTTTTTACCTTTAAAGATGTTTGAGGATAGGGAGTACATCAGAAGAGTATTATATATAGCACTTCCGGTATCGTTCCAAACATTTTTAAAAATGATAGTAAATTTTGTAGACACTGTAATGATAGGAAAGTTGGGGGAGACTGCCATTGCAGGTGTAGGGTTGGCAAATAAATATTTCTTTGTTTTTATATTGTTGATATTCGGAATAGAAAGTGGTACCGGAGTATTGGCATCACAATACTGGGGGAACAATGATATAAAAAACATAAGAAAAGTACTTGGAATAGGACTGTTATTATCAATTACCGGTAGTATTATTTTTTCATCTGTGGCATTTATTATGCCGGATAAACTGATGATGATATTTACAGAATCTGATAATGCGATTACTATAGGTGCCGCTTATCTGGGCGTTGTATGTATTTCATATCCGTTTACTGCGGCAACCGATATATATGTATCTATAATGCGTGCTGTCGGAGAAGTAAAGGTACCGGTTATATCAAGTATTTTTGCAATTATAGTTAATATTATATTGAATTATATTTTGATATTCGGTAAATTCGGCATGCCTGTACTTGGAGTTGTAGGTGCGGCTGTTGCGACAGTAGCGGCAAGAATATTTGAATTTTTATTGACAATTATACTTATATCAATAAAGAAATCACCTATCATATGTTCCATAGCAAAGTTAAATCCGTTTTCAAGAGAGTTAATATCACAGTTTGGAAAAACAGCATTACCTGTAATAATCAATGAATTTTTCTGGGGAGTGGGAACTACGCTTTTTTCCGTAGCATATGGAAGAATGGGAGATGCCGCTATAGCTTCGATAACCATTTCAACAGCATTGCAGGATTTGCTGGTAGTATCTTTCCAGGGAATTGCCATAGCAACAGTAATTATACTTGGAAATGAGATGGGTGCTAATAATCTTAAAAAAGCTAAACTATATGGATCATATTCTTATGTTTTAACCTTTTTAGTGGGGGTTTTTGCATCAATACTTATTATGATACTAAGGATACCTTTTGTATCACTCTATAAAGTATCCGATAATGTGATAGCAAATGTAAAATTATGCCTTATGGTGTTTGCTTTTTTCTTTCCTTTTAAAGCGATTGCTACTGTAAATATTGTAGGAATACTTAGAAGCGGAGGAGATACATTGGCATGTCTTTTCTTAGATTTATCTGCAGTGTGGCTTATAGGTGTGCCCATGGCATTTCTTGGAGGTTTGTATTTTAAATTTCCGATTTATACAGTTTATGCAATGGTACTTTCATCGGAAGTTTATAAAACATTGGTAGGATACATCAGATACAAACAGGGGAAATGGCTTAAAAACCTTGCCATAGAATTGACAGCAAATTAATTTCAGTATAAAATAGTTTTTTGGATTAGTAAATAAAGGAGATATTATGTCAGGACATTCAAAATTTGCAAATATTAAACATAAAAAAGAGAAAAACGATGCGGCGAAGGGTAAAATCTTTACTGTAATCGGAAGAGAGATAGCAGTAGCGGTAAAAGAGGGCGGACCTGACCCGAACAATAACTCAAGACTTAGAGATGTTATTGCAAAGGCAAAGGCAAACAATGTACCAAATGATACAATTGAAAGAGGTATTAAAAAAGCTGCCGGTGATGTAAACTCTGTAAACTATGAGCAGAACACTTATGAGGGATATGGTCCTAACGGTGTTGCAATTATTGTTGAGACATTGACAGATAATAAAAACAGAACTGCAGCAAATGTAAGAGCCGCTTTTACAAAGGGTGGCGGAAATATCGGAACACCGGGTTGTGTATCATTTATGTTCGATAAAAGAGGACAGATCCTTATAGATAAGGAAGAATGTGATATGGATGCGGATGAGCTTATGATGGCCGCACTTGACCTTGGTGCAGAGGATTTTAATGACGAGGAAGACAGCTATGAAATCCTTACAGATCCTGAGAATTTCTCAGCAGTCAGAGAAGGACTTGAAAAGCTTGGTATACCAATGGCTGATGCCGAAGTTACAATGATTCCTCAAAACTGGGTTACACTTTCAGATGAAGAAGATATTAAGAAGATGAACCGTATTTTGGATCTTTTAGATGCGGAAGATGATGTACAAAATGTATATCATAGCTGGGATGAGTAATATGACATTGCCAAAAGATCCGGTGATGTTATTATCACTTATAAATACAAAACTCAGAGATTATAATTCATCATTGGATGATTTATGTAAAGAGTATAATTTGGATAAAGAGTATATTACAGAAAAGCTTTTAATGATTGATTATCACTATGATGAAGAAAGAAATCAATTTATATAATTCTATTTGTGAGTATTTTATATTGACTATATTAAAATTATAAAGTAGTATTTGGGCAGTTAGCAACAGTTAACTGCTTAAATACTATTTTTGTTTGAAGGAGAATAAGAATGACAGTTTATCAGGTGAAAAAATCTTTAAAAAGGACAGTATATTTTTTTGCAGTATACTAAATTTGGTAATGTTTATTGTAAGTTGTATAGTATTTTATTGGTCCGGATATATTCGTGATCAATATAATATAATGAACGATGGAGAATACTTTGATACTTTTTATTTATTTTGTATTGTTATAATTGAGATATTTGTATTCTCTTTAATATATTTTTTAAGACAATATAAATTGGGAATATATAAAGTATTTTATCTATTGTATATAGTTTTACTTATATTGTTTGTATATAAAACTATAAATTATATTATATACCATAACAATTATAGTAAAGAAGAGTATAGTAAATCACATAAGGTTTCATTACAAAATTTAAATTATATAATTAAAGATACCGATGATGTAAATACACATCATTAACTATTCGCAAAACTCAAGTTTAACGAATAGTTAATGCAATAAAATATAGAGAGTTAAATACCTGTAACTCCCTATATTACTTTAATGATTTAGAGCCTATAACTCTCTATTATCATCAAATATATGCTATTACATACTATTTTGCCAACTGCAATAAAACTGCATTTATTATTGCCGCACATACATTGCTTCCGCCCTTATTACCGTCACATATTATTGCAGGTATATTACTTTGTTTTACAAGTTCCTTGGCTTCTATTACATTTACAAAGCCTACAGGTGCTGCAATTATAAAATCAGGCTTATATTTATCTAACAGTTCATTGATTCTTATAAGGGCTGTCGGTGCATTTCCTACAGCAAATACTATCGGAATTTTTTTCCCTGTTGAATCTTCCTTTTCTTTATGCATTTGATATGCCAGATCTATTGCGGCATTTGCTCTTGTTGTTTCATTTTTCTTTGCATACTCTATGGTTTTTTCATCAGCTATAAGGCATGAAGGCTCAATACCGAATTTTCCGGTCAATATACGCTTATTTATACCGCTAAGTGCCATATTCGTATCTGTAAATATCATTGCATCAGATTGTATACAATCTTTCAATGTCTGTAATGCATTATTTTGAAAAATAACATTATATTGATAATCAAAATCCGCTGTGGTATGTATTGTTCTTTTTACAACTAACAGTTCATCATCAGTATAAAATTTCAGTCTGTTTTCATCCATTCTTGAAGTAAGTATCTCAAAACTTTTCTTTTCTATATCTTCAGGTTTTATTTCTAACATAAAACTCCTTTTCTCTGTTTATTTTTCGGATTTAACAAGTATATCCATTATCGCATCTATATCTAAGGATTCCTCGATTAAATCTGCAAGTAAATCATATTGTGACTCTTTGTAGGTGTTAAAATCATTGATTTCAGTATCGGATGTAACTTTTTTAGAATTCTTCTTAGATAATCCTCTTATAATTGCATCTACAAAATTGTCATTTTCAAATATACCATGTATATATGTACCCATTATATTTTTATTTACAAAACCACCGTTATCGGTGATATCTGACTTTGTAAAAGGTATTTCATTGTGCAATATTGTGCTTCCCATATGTATCTCATATCCGATTATACCGGAATTATATAAAGTATCTATAAAATCCGGGTGATTTATTATTTCGGTCTCGGTTTGCCTTGTGGTCTTATCTTTAGAAAATATAGTGCTGAAATTTAAAAGTTTCAAACCTGTTTCACTTCCACCTTCTTCCACACCATATTCATCTATAAGATCATTTCCAAGCATTTGAAATCCGCCACAAATTCCAATCAGATTCCTCATTTCAAGATTATCGTGATTAAATCCCATACTTTTTAGCCATCTTAGATCATATAAGGTATTTTTTGTACCCGGAATTATGATAAGGTCTGCATCTTCCATCTCCTTTGGGGAGGTAATATATTTCATTGCAATTTCTTTTCTTCTGCTAAGAGGATTAAAATCCGTAAAATTTGAAATATGAGGCAGCTTTATAACGGCAATATTTATCTTGTTTGTATCAAATATTACATTTTCGGTATCCAGTCTTTCAGATAGAGAATCCTCATCATCTATATCTATTTTTCTCATCGGAATAACACCTAAAACAGGTATATTTGCATCTATCTTTTTAAAATGTTCGGCAAGCATTTTAAATCCCGGCGTAAGCAGATTCTTATCACCTCTGAATTTGTTTATCACTATACCTTTTATCCTTTTTTTAGCATCATCATCCATCAAAGCTACTGTACCGTAGATAGAGGCAAATACACCACCTCTGTCTATATCAGCCACCAAAATAACAGGAGCATCCACGAGTTTAGCAAGTCCCATATTTACTATATCATTTTCGTTCAGATTTATCTCGGCAGGTGAACCTGCACCCTCAATAACTATGATATCATATTCTTCACAAAGCTTATTATATGCTTCGAGAATATATGGTATAAATGCACGTTTATTCTTATAATAATCAGAAGCGCTCATATTGGAATGCACCTTACCGTTTAATATAACCTGACTTCCTGTATTTGATGTGGGCTTTAAAAGAATCGGATTCATTTCCACTGTAGGACTGATTCCTGCCGCTTCCGCCTGCATTACCTGGGCTCTTCCCATTTCCATTCCTTCTTTTGTTATATAGGAATTCAGAGCCATATTTTGTGATTTAAAAGGTGCTACTTTAAAACCTTTTCTTTTTAATACTCTGCAAAGTCCGGCGACTAAAAAACTTTTTCCGGAGTTTGACATAGTACCTTGAACCATTATAACTTTTGCCATATATTACCTCCCGATAAGTTTTCTTATTGTGTCTACCAATATCTTATTCTCAGAGTTTGTTTTGACAGCAACTCTAAAATAGGTATCATCCATTCCTATAAAGTCTGAACAGTCTCTGACTATAATACCTGACTCAAGCAAATCTCTTGAGAGATTATTTTTATATCTGCAAAGAAGAAAATTAGCTTTTGACGGAAAAATCTCTATTTCAATTGAATTGAGTTTATTCTCTAAAATACTCTTTTCATTTTGTATTTTTAAAATAACACGGCTCATATCCCGTTTTAGAGAAAACTTTGCGGCTTCAAGAGCCAAAGTATTTATATCCCATGCGGGAGTGAGCCTGTTTAATTCTCTTATTAAATCCTTATTCTCCGTTAAAAGATAACCGAATCTAAGTCCGGGGAAAGCAAAAAGCTTTGTTAGAGATCTTAGTACAGCCATATTTTTATATTTTGAAAGCATTGATATTTGTGAATACTTATCTCCATTTTCTACAAATTCTAAAAAGCATTCATCAAGTAAAACAAATATATTTTTTGCTTCACAAAACTTAAGTAAAGTTTGTAACAAATCATCTTCTATCAAATATCCGGTTGGGTTATTTGGATTTGTAAGTACTAAAATATCTGTATTATCTGATAATGTATCAAATATACTGTCATTTATCTTAAGGTTTTCCATATTATAATAGGTAATACTCCCTGATACAGCTTCAGCCGCCAATCTGTAAGATTCAAAGCTAGGTACAGGTATGCAGATATTCGCTTTCTTACCAAATATTTGAAATAGTCTGAAAATAATACTGTTTGCACCATTTCCAAGATAAATACTATCTTCACTTATATTATGCTTTTTAGCTATCAAAGATTTTATTTCAGTGTAATCTTGATTTGGATAATGTTCTAAAATGTCTATAGATTCTTTTAAAATTTTTTTCAACTCCGGATCAAGGCCGTAGGGATTTATACTTGCAGAAAAATCTATATATTCTTTTCCTGTTTTTGCAAACTCTAAAAGCCTACCTCCGTGCATCTTTTGCCTCTCTGTACTCATGGCTGAAATGCTTATCATAAAGCTTACTGAGCTCAAATTCATCGGCTAAGAATCTTCCTACATAAACAAGAGCTGTTTTATTAATATCCGCACTCTTAACTTCCCCTGCAATTTTTTCTAAAGTTGATATTATGATTTTTTGATCAGGCCAACTTGCCTTATAGACTACTGCCGCAGGTGTATCCTTGGGATATGAGGTCATAAGTTTATTTGCCAGCTCTTCAATACTTGCAATACTTAAAAATATTGCCATACTGGCCTGTATTTTTGCAAGATTTTCAATGCTCTCAGCCTCAGGCACAGGTGTCCTTCCTGCCATTCTTGTAAGTATCATAGTCTGTGTGATACCGGGCAAAGTAAACTCGCGTTTCAGTGCCGCAGCACCTGCAAAAACAGAGCTTACACCGGGAACAACTTCATATTCTATTCCTTTTTTGTCCAGAGCCACCATTTGCTCTCTGATAGCTCCATACATAGCAGGATCGCCTGTATGAACTCTGGCTATACTCAGTCCTTTATCATATGAGTCAAATATGATTTCCAGCACTTCATCAAGACTGAGTGATGCTGAATTTATCAATTTTGCCCCTTCTTTAATATCTGTAAATAATTCTTTATTAACAAGAGAACCCGTATAGATAATAATATCTGAATTATCTATTATTCTCTTTCCTTTGATTGTCAAAAGCTCAGGATCGCCTGCGCCCGCACCTATAAAATAAAGCATGCTATGCCCCCAATTATCAAATTTATTATCAGCAAAACCAAATAAGAAAAATATGTAATATTATTTAATATTACAATATCATCTGCACTTACATGTTCATTGCCGTCGCCAATACTTCTTTTTTTAACTAATTTACCAAAATAATATGCATCACCGAGCAGTTTAGTATTAAAAAAACCGGCAATTACACTTTCAGTTTGTCCTGCATTAGGACTTGAATGAATATATCTGTATTTAAAAAATGCATGTACTGAATTTCTAAACATTTGAGTATTATTTTTAACCAATGATACAAAAAATATTACTATTAAAAGTATAAAAGCAGAAAATCTTGCCGGTAAAAAATTAACTACATCATCAAGTTTGGCCGCCGTTTTACCTATATAAAAATATTTTTCATCCTTATATCCGATCATTGAATCCATTGTATTTACAGCTTTGTAAACAATAGGAAGCACAAAAATCAGCCATGAGAATTTCATATCGGAGCATATAGCAATCACAGCACCTAATGTGGCATAAAACCATGGAGCGACAATTCCGTCCGACATATTTTCTGCCACTGTCTCTATAACCGCTTTAGTTATCTGTTCAAAATCAAGACAGTCTGTATCTCTTCCTACTATCATGGAAAGAAACTTCCTCGACTCATCTATATTACCTGATCTTATTGCATGATAGACCTTCATACTCTCATATCTCAAAGATGCCTTGGCAAATATTTGAAAGAATAAAAAGCACTCTAATACAAAGCCTAAATAGAAATTTATTCTATAAATAACTATATCAATAAAATATGCCAAAAAACCCCAAAACAGTATATTAAAGAGAACGATAAGAAATCCGGCAAATAACAGCCCGGATTTCGACTTGAATTTTTTTCTGAAAAACTTCTCAAGTACTGAAATGCTGCTTCCAATAAATCTAACTATATGTGGCAATTCATGAAAATCTCTGATAAAGAAATCCGCTATAAAACCGGAAATAAATGCCAAATAATGAATCATTTTTATTTAAGGTGCAAGTGCCAGTACCAAAACTACAACCAGCTCGGCCAGTTGCAGAAAATACCCTGCCAGATCACCTGTAATACCCCCAAACTCTTCAAAAGATTTCACTCTGTAATACATAAAAACTAAAAATGTGGAAATTGCACATAATAATCCGTAATTAACATTTATTATTATCATGGCTACACTTCCAAGTAAAATAAATCCTATCAATACCGTTCTGTTTGTATATATCAGACTTTTATCAGCAAACTCAAATGCAAGTCCGCTACCCCTGGCATTTTTAAAAACTATTAAAGAAAGCGCACTATATGCTCTGATAAGCATATATGAAACAGCCAATATATATATTCTTGTAAATCCTTGAAATGTAAGCAAGGATGCAAAATATAATAATATATATACCAACCCTCCTATTATGGCAAATGCACCTGAGTTGGAATCCTTTAAAATATTCAGCTTCTTTTGTTTATCCTGATTTGATCCAAGAGCATCCATAGTGTCTAAAAATCCATCCATATGAATACCGCCTGTATACAAAATAGGTAAGACCGTAAGTACAGCTGCAATCAGAATAGGATTTACATTAAGTTTATTTAAAAACATAGAAAATGCGATCAAAAAAACCCCCTCTACAATACCTACAACAGGTAAAAATAAAAGACAGTATTTCATATTTTCTTTTTCCCAATTAAAATTCCTAACAGGAATTTTAGAATACATGGCAAAGGTAATTGCCATTGATTTGAATAAATTACTCATATTGACTTTTTATCATAGGGTAGACCGTAGACTACCTCTATTACCCTATCTGCTACTTCGATTATTTTATTATGCAAAGAATAAAGACAATCAATAAAAATGTCCAACTCTTTACTTTGATTTCTTTCGGTAGAAAATATATCATTTCCTACGATAAAAACAGAATTACACCTATCTTTCAGAGTAATTATATCAGAAAAAATCTCTTCTGTAATCTCTTTAAAGTTATTTTTAAGTCCGGCTTCATTAAAAAGATTATTGGATAAAAGATTAGTCAAATCTTCAAGTAAAATATTATCATCCTCATCTATATTCAAATCTTTTATATGCCTCGGCTCTTCAATAGTAAAAAATCCTTTTCCTTCTCTTTGTAAAAGGTGTTTCTCTACTCTTTTGCCTGCATATTCATCAGTATTTACCATTGTAGCAAGATATATTTTTTTATTAAATTCCCTTGATATCAGTTCCTCGGCATATTCAGATTTTCCGCTTGATACACCTCCATAAATATAAGTTATCATACAAATCTCTTATACTCTTCTATCTTAATATCCGAAAATAAAGCATTCTTTGTATAAATTTGTGATATAAGATCAAGAAGAGGAAAAAGCATTGCACAACCGCTTCCCTCACCTAGAGCCAAAGAAGCATCAATTACAGGTTTTAATTCAAGAATATCAAATATAGCATTTGCTACAGGCTCACGGCTTAAATGTGATGCTATCATATATTCTTTACAAAGCGGATTTAAAAAGTAAGCCAAAAGAGCTGCAACCTCAGAAATCACGCCATCTATTACTATAGGTACTTTATATATTGCCCCTCCTATAAATATTCCGGTAAGAGCTGCTATATCAAGTCCACCAAGAGATGAAAGTAAATCAATTGTAGACAATACTCTTGTATCTACGCTTTCTGAATTAATGGAATCAATAAAAGTCTTATCTCTAAAGCCATATTTATTTATTCCGGCTTCTATTACATCTATTTTTCTTTGCAGCTTAATATTATTTAGTCCCGCACCACGACCTGTAACATTTGCAACAGGTAGGTTTAAAAGGGCTGATGACAGAGCTGATGAAGTGGTAGTATTTCCTATACCCATTTCACCTGTACCTATAATATTTATACCTTTATTTTTCAGGTTTTCAACTATTTCTATACCGGAAAGTACCGCTCTTAAACTTATATCTATAGGCATTGCTTTTTCTTTTACAAAATTATTGGTGCCATGCATAAGCTTATGATTTATAACACCCATCGAATAGATATCGGTATCAAAGCTGTCAATCCCCATATCTATTACCATTAGATCGGAAGCACAAGATCTGCATAAAACTGATATACTTGAAGTTCCAAGAACCATACTCTTTGCAACAGCCAAAGTTACTTCCTTACCTGACTGTGATATACCTTCCTCCACCACTCCGTTGTCTGCACACATAACAGTAATACATTTTTTATCAATAACCGGAATTTCACTTTCAGATATAGCTGAAAGTTTTTGAAATATCCTTTCAAATTCTCCCAGACTGTCAAGCGGCTTTGCAATGGAATCCCAATGCTTTTTAGCCAATTGCTTGTATTGTGTTGAAGTATTTGTAATGCCCGATGACAAAAATTTTAATTTATCCATCAGTTCATTTTGTATTTCAGTCAAAACCGGTAGTCTATACATTGCTTTTCCTCTCTAAATATTCTATCAAGTTTTCTATCAAAAATTCATAGCCACGCAAATATATATGCGGAAATCCGGCAAATATATTTTCATATGCATTTATACAATCCCATCCTTTGCTCTTATTTGCTTTTAGGGCATGAGCATATTCGCCATTATTTGTAGAATCAAAGTAGTGAAATTCATGGCTTCGTATTTTTTGATTTTTCTTCATAAGTATACTGTCAGATTTTGCTTCTATTTCTATATAACCGAATCTCACAAGCTTTTGAGTTTTAAATGCTTTGCCGTCTATAAGTCCTACACCTCTAAAGCTTCCACCGGTATTATCCTCAAAATTTTTATGCAGATAAATAAAACCTCCACATTCGGCGATGATCGGTATATCTTTTGTCTTTGCTATACTTTCAAGCATTGAAATATTTGATGAGAGCTCTTTTGCATAAAGCTCAGGATAACCTCCTGAAAGCCATATGGCTGAGATGTTTTCGGGAAGATTCTTATCATGTATAGGACTGAATTTCACTATTTCAAAACCATATTCTTCTAATACCTTTATATTTTCATTATAAGTAAATGAAAACGCCTCATCAAATGCAAATGCAAGACGGTACTTTGACTTTATATTATTCAGTGTAACATCAGTTGTTTTATATGATGGTATATTACAGTCAATATTTAAGGTAAAGTTTTCAAACAGCTTAAAATCCAATGTTTTAGAAAGCTCATCAGATAGTTTATCAACCATTTTAAATATATCATTTCCAGGCTCATTTAATCCAAGATGTCTGCTTTCCATATGATAATTTTCATTGTAATACAAAAATCCAAGTAGCGTTAGATCCGACTCGCTTAATCTCTCACGAATCAAACTTATATCGTAGCCAATCGGTACTTTATTTACTATTACAGCCTTTACACGATGAGAAAACTTTTGAAGGTATTCACCTACAGTATCAATCTCATCTATATCTACTACAAGAATAACATCAATTCCTATTTCTTCGGATACAATACAGGCGCTACATCTTTTGCCTTCTCCATATACCCCGTCAAACAGTCCCATGGCACCCTCTATAATAGCCATATCGCCTGAAAAGTTTCTAAAAAAGAGATTTTTAAGTTCATCCGGTTTAAAATCGGGTTCCAAAAAGAAAGGATCCAGATTTGTAGAAGGACTTCCTGCAATCTTTTCATGATACATTGTATCTATATAGTCAGGTCCTGTCTTATATATAGAAACAGTTTTTCCCATTCTTTTAAATATATTTATAAGCCCCAATGTGATTAATGTTTTACCGCTTCCGGACTTCATTGCAGAAACCATAAAGGCCTTTTTTTTCTTTGGTAATATCATAATTTTAACTTCTCAAATACTCAATATACTCTTTTATCTTTTCCTCGAGTTTATCTCTGTTTTCAACTAAATGCGGATAAAAGCCTGTTACACCGTATGAAATCATTTTGCACAGTCCTGAAAATCTATAAGCCTCTTCACCCTTTTTATTTTCATTCTGTATTGCTCTTTCAATTTCATCCGCATAGGATACTGATTCTAAAGTCTGTCTACCGGCAATCCTTGTATAAAACTTCCAGGTACTTTCTTCGGTATCTTCTTTGCTACGAGGTACTGAATATACCTTTTTCATATTGGCAACTATCTCATCTTTTTTAGATATCTCTCCCTCTGATTCATAAATAAATGCCTGTAATCCCCAAACAGATAAAATCCATGTCCAAATATTAAAATCAATCTTTTCCGGTATATCTATATTTACAAGATTATATATATTTAAGATTTCATCCTTATAATCATAAATATACAACCAAAAAGCAAGATCATATAGATTTGTCATATCTTTGCTTCTTGTCAGAGCAAAACTCTTTGCCAGTTTTTTAGATAATTTAACAATATTTTTTTCTTTATATTTTAAGCTAAGTTCATCAAAATTCATCTTCACACTTCCAATCATAATCTTCTTCATTAAAGTCATCCTCAAGAAAACCTTCAATAATTCTCTCACTATGGCTTCCGTCAGCTTTTGTTTCAAGTAAGGCCCAGTTTAAATAATCTTCTTGCGCCCTTGGGTTTCCCTCTTCAAGAAAAGAATAAAACTTTGATATAACAGCTTTTGTATAAATCTTTAAAAACTTTTGAGCCTCATTCTCACTGAAACAATCATTAAATTTATCAAGAAGTTCACTGTCATCTTCATAAAATTCATCAGCCAACTCGAGATTTCCTTCAATATCTCTTACTATCTTTTGCATTTCCTTAAATACCGACATCCTGGCAAATTGTGGAATGTTTTCTGTGACTTCACTGTATGCGGCAGGTATATTATTTCTAAAACCTGCATTATTC
>CAKAQP010000036.1 GCA_916720285.1 uncultured Lachnoanaerobaculum sp.
AACTTCTCAAATAAAAATGAGATAAACTCCCACTCTTTAAAGCGAAAGTTTATCTCTTTTTTTTACACAAGATTTACCTTGTTTCTTTTTTCTTTTTTACAATTACAATTGTTGCAATAAGTGAACTCATCAAGATAAACATATACTTACTGATATCCATAGTATCTGCTGTCTTTGGAACAGGTAGAGCTTCTCTTTGTGCCGGGATCATAGGTACCTTCTCAGGTTCCTTGATTGTAGGGGTTATCTCCTGCTTTTCAACAGTTGTATTTATGGCATCCTTATTTGTAACTGTATTTACAGTTCTTGCCTTCACAAGTCTGTCAGATGATCCGCCACCTGAACCGCCTCTGCTGATATTTGAGGGTGTTGCTATAGACGGTGTTGCTATCGGTCTGATAGTAATATCCCTGTTTCTGTCATTAGGAATTAGTATCTGACTCGGTGTAGCTATTCTTGAAGGAGTCGGTGTTGTAGATGTACCCGGTGTTATTGTACTTGGTGTTACAGGTGTAACAGGAGTTAACGGTCCCGGTATAATTACCTGGCTTGGGTCCTTTTGGTATATATAAGTAACCTCAGTTTGTCCTGTTGTGAATATTCCCGTAGCACGTCCTTGTACAAGGTACAAGTGATATCCTGATATATCTTTTTGTGTTGTTGAGTAAGGAAGTCCAAGACTTCTTGTTCCGTCCAGTACTTCATCACTCTCTATCGGTAACCCTGCAGTATTTACGTAATGGGCAATTACATCTCCTGCATCTTTTCTTCTGTAAACATAGGTTACAGTTTGGGTTCCGCTTATAAATGTTCCGTTTGCATTTGCCGGTGTTATAATCAAGTCAAAATTGTCAAATGACTTTGCACTCGATGTATATGGCAATCCAAGTTTTTCACTACCGTCAAGTATTTCAGGTGTCTCAAGAGGTACATTTCCGTTTGCATCTATATGCTCAATAATAATATTTCCCGCATCCTGACGCTTATAGATATAGTCTACCGTAATAGGCGCCACTGTAAACAATCCGTTTGCATTTGACGGCACTGTTATCAAATCATAATATTGAATAGTCTTTGGCGATGTAGTATAGGGCAGTCCTACATTATCTGTTCCTGTAATTGTATCTGTGCTTTCAATATTGTTTCCATGATTGTCAAGGTAATTTATTGTCACTCCACCTGAAATTTTTCTCTTATATAGATAAGTTACAGACTGGGCTCCGCTTGCAAATGTTCCGTTTGCATTTGACGGTACTGTATCTACCTCAAAATCGGCATAGGACTCAGGATTTGTTGTATATGGTAATCCAAGTTTCCTTGTACCGTCCATTACATTAGGTGCTGTCAAATCGCTTCCGTCATATACAGACTTATGATATACGGTTACATTTCCCGCATCATCTCTTCTGTAAACATAGGTCACAGTCTGTGTACCTGTCACAAATGTTCCTGTTGCATTTGTAGGCACTGTTACAAGTATAAAATTCGGTATATTCTTTGCTGTTGTTGTATATGGTAATCCCAGCTTTCCGGCTCCCGATAAAATATCGGAATTATCAATCTCATTACCTGCATCATCTACATATCTGACTGTTACATCTCCTGCATCATCTCTTCTATACTCATATGTAACAGTACGCACTCCGCTTGCAGGATATACTCCTGTGTGATCTGTAGGTGTTGCATTTACAACCGTATAATTTGCTATAGTTACCGGTGCGGTAGTATAAGTAAGTCCTGACTTTCCTGCTCCCGGTAAGTTTTCATCTGCTGAAAGTGATGTGGTGGTTCCCTGCTCATAGTGATGTACAAGTACATCTCCTGCATCATTTCTTGTGTAATAATATGTAACGACAGTGTTTCCGCTTGCAGGATATACTCCTGTATGGTTTGCCGGTGTTGCGTTTACAACTGTAAAGTTTGCAAGATTTGCCGCAACTGTAGTATAGGTAAGTCCTGACTTTCCTACACCGCTTAAAGTCTCATCAGGTGCAACCGCATTTGTAGTTCCGTTCTCATAGTGATGTACTATTACATTTCCGACATCATTTCTCTTATACTCGTAGGTTACTGTTTGTGTTCCTGTTGTATATACACCGTTTTTATTTGCAGGCTGTGCCACCAAAGTAAAATCAGGTATATTATGCTCACTTGTAGTATATGTCAAACCAAGCTTTCCTGCTCCAAGAAGAGTCATATCCGGTACCAACTGATTTGTAGTTCCCTGCTCATAATGATGCACTATTACATTTCCACCGTCATCTCTCTTATATTCATAAGTAACAACTTTGGTAGTACCGGCTGCAGGATATGTTCCGGTATGGTCTGTAGGTGTTGCATTAACTACAGTATAATTTGCTATAATCTCAGGGGTCGTAGTATAAGTAAGCCCCGACTTTCCTGCACCGCTCAATGTATTCGGTGCATGAAGCTGTGTTCCGCTACCCTGCTCAACATATTTTACTATTACATCTCCCACATCTTTTCTCTTATACTCATAAGTTACTACCTTTGTAGTTCCATGCGCAGGATATGTACCTGTATGGTCTGTAGGTGTAGGATTGACAACTTCATAGTCTGTTATTGTAGCCGGAGTTGTATTATAAGTTGCTCCAGCCATTCCTACTCCGCTCAGATTTTCATCTGCCGCAAGTGAGTTGCCGGTTCCCTGCTCATAGTGATGTACTACAACATCTCCCATGTCTTTTTTCTTATATACAAGTATTACAACATTCTCACCCGGAGATAATGTACCTGTGAGAGGCTTTGATGTGGCATGTAATTCTACATACTCATAATTTCCTGTATTTGAAGGATCTGCCGGCACAATCACATTATATGTAGCCATAAATGTATGTGTAGTAACGACATCCGCTACTGCAGTACCTGCATTATCTGTCAAAGGAGCTCCTGTCTGATCCTGATACTTTACTCTAAGTGTTGAATCTACGGCCTTTAATGCCGCATTTGCGGTTCTGTTATTTGCTTCAGGTGTAAGATTTACGGTATACTTAAATACATTTCCACCTCCAAATGTCTCATCAGTGAAATCATTTCCTATTACTGTAGATGATGACGGCACTGCCACATTTGATAATGTATCGCCTGTAGAAGGTGTAATTCTTATTGTATAGTTTCCTCTTGCACTGATATTATCAAACGAATAATTTCCGTCTGTATCCGTATTTGCAATAGCGAGTACATTTCCTCCTGCATCATAGAGTTTTATCTCCCTTGATGCCGCAACTATATCTCCGTCAGCTGTATTATATGTTCCGTTTGACGGATTCATATCATAATAAACTTTTCCCTTAATACTGTATTTTGCAGGGACTATAGTATTTGCTACAGCCTCAAATGCTCCGCCGGTATTATTTCCCGGGAATCCGGCAAATGAGTTGTTTGCCTTATCTGCCTGTGTCAAATCAGTACTGTCAGGTACTTTAACCTTAAAATGTAATGTATCTGTTTGACCGCTTGCCAAAGTGTATCCCGGTCTCATTGTGATCTTAATCATCTTTACCTGCGACCAATCTGCTACCGTACTCACCCAGTTTGCAGCATAGTTTGCAGATATATTTCCATTTACAGGCGTATCAGTGCTGTATTGATAAATATAATTCGGATTCGCATCCAACGGTCCTGTCATCTTTACGCTGAATGTAGAACCTCTGTTCTCATATGTAACACCGTCACTGTTCGGCGCTATAGCCTTATCACCCGGATATGGCAATATGTCAAGGAATGTAAACCCACCCTCGGCTCTTTGAGAGTTATTGTAAATATTAAGCTGATAATCAACTTCCTGATTTGAATCAGCTGTTGTAACAGATGAATACAAAGTCGCATCCGCTCTCTTTGATCTCTTGGTTAAAATAAGCTCACGTGGAGGGGAGTACTTAAATTTTGTTGCCATGTAGGCAAATCTCTCTGTAGTATTTCCGTCATTGTCAACATCCAGACGGTCAATATCCTTACCTGTAACAGGGTGATTTGTAGCTGTTTCATTATTACTCCAGTTTACTATACTTGAGATAGTATGATCTCCGCCATCAAGGTTCCTTGTTACGGTAAAATCTGTACTAAATTCCAATCTGGAAATTGCGCTTGAATCTGTATAGTTCGGTAGCTTCAATCCGCTTATACTATGTACATAGGCAGTCTTGCCTGTACCTTTGTAGTTTTGAATGGTTGTATATGTATCCGGTAATGTTGTTGAACTCACTACCCATCCGCTTGGAGCGTCTCCACCCCATGTATAATATGAATAGCTTGAACTGTTATACTTAAGTCCCGGATCTGCCAAAACAGTATATGTCAAATTTTCAAGATCCCACTTACTGCCCAAATTTCCTATATAATCAAGCGTACTGTAGTGGCGTACATTTTGATTAATATAGTTTAAACCTGCATCCCTCGGTGCATTTTCAGGATAATCGGCTCTTCTTAGGCTTGCCCATTCCTTTGACCATATTGTTCTTACATCATTTTCGGTTTTAGTACTTGTTCCGTTATCGCCTATACCGCTTGAATTATTTTTTGTTATAGTAGTTCCTGTAGACGGCATTGTACTCAATGTGTTTTTAACGGTATTATATGAATTCTCCGTTAACTTGAATGAATATTTTATAGATACACCTTCACCATAACTTGGCCAGGGAGTTGTGGTTGTCGGAGCCATAAATTTTATCGGTGTATCAAAAACAAATTCAAGTTTTGTATAATGCTTTGGAGTCAGCAATGTTATTTCTGTTTCTGTCGAAGTAATGGCAACATTAGTTGCAATCACTTCCGTTGTTCCTCCGGGCAATGTACCTATAAGCTTGTTATGCTGCATATTTGCAATTTGTGTTGCATCAAATACAGGTAAATTTTCTTCAGCTCCGGCCGCATTTTTTACCCTAATATTTCTACCGTCATGACGTATTGCATACTTAACAAGTTCCAGACCTTCAACAGGCTCGTCAACTATTTTATCAACAGTATGATTGTATGCTCCGTATGTTACAAGCTGATTCGGATTACCCCCTGAATACTCCCATCCTGTTGAAAGATAGTATGAATGCAAGCTTTCTTCTCTTGTACTTAAGATATGATTTTCATATCCTCTCTTATAAAATACAAACCCGTCATCTCTTGGTGGTGTTCCCGGATATGAATAATAGCTTCCTATAATCTTAGATTTTATAAGCGAAGCCGGATCAAGCGAGCCGTCATCATTTACAAACTGCCAGCTAACCGGAAACTCAACATTTACAGGTGTTGAGCTGTTTGGACCAACCGGCTGATTATTATATTTCATAGTAAAACTACTGTAATCATAGGATGATGTAACCAACACATCTTTAGTAATAGTTTTATTTGTAGAATTATACGTCCACTTTTCATTTCCGGATATAGACGTATCCCAAATAGTATTTGCCGGTAATTGAACTGTAATTCTGGTTTTTCTTCTATCATAACCCGTTGATTTTGTATCACCACCAAGAGTAGTTCCGGGCGCAGGCCAATCCACTCTGTTTGCATCAACTCTAAAATATGATGGAGTATTATTTGAAAGCATTGTATTAGATTGCAAATCTGATGATCCCTGTAGATATCCAAAACTTCTTGTATCATTTATTGGACGTTTAGTACCAATAGGGTAAGTATATGCTACAAAGTTATTATGTGTAGTCGCCAGTAAGGTACCATCCGCCTTGTAAAATTCTATAGGTATATTGTATGTCTCTCCATTAACTAAACCGTTTGCTTTTAAAGTTGCCTTAAACGGTATAGTAATCATCGCAGATCCGGCATTAATATATTTAATTTTCATTATATAATAATCGCCCTGCTGAGTTACGCTTTTTGCATCGCCTCCTGTAGGCATGTTTATATAATCTGATATATCACTTGTTGACGGCCAAGCAAATATAGATTTATCCAAATATATAAGCGAATATGCACCGGGGTAGCTTGTGCTAACCGATGATACCACCGTATTTGCATAAAAAGGCACCTGTTCTCCGACATAGTACTTTGTAGTTGGTGTAGCTATGCTGGTATCATAAGTGACATTTGTTGTTATATCCGGATTATTTTTCACCGGTGGTGGTGTCGCAGCAGCCCAAGCTGCCAGACATTGTGTAAATGTGCCTATGATCATATTAATGATCAACAAAAAAGCATAAATCTTTTTCTTTGAGTTTTTCATATGCAATTTTTCCTTTCACTCTATTTGAGTTCATAATAGCACATTTACAAAATATTTTAAATAAGTTTTAATAAATAAACAGAATTTTTAACGACATTCCATACTAAATTAGTAAACTTTCCGAATTAACTTTCATAAAATCAAACCGTTTTCTTTTTCAGATTACTTTATCCTTCCAACCGATTACACGCTCTCTCATTCCGTCTATATCCAATACTCCATAGGCAAAACCCTTTCTTACAAGCTCTTCCGGAATAAATTCATCATATTTTTCAAATACAGGTACTTCCTTATCATAAACCAAAGACATGGGGTCTATTTCATCGGCTGCTTTTTCACTTACTGTCTTATAGAATTCTTTTTCACCTACATTCATAGTAAATTGTATAAAATACGGTCTTGAAGGATTTAAACCTTTAAGACCAAGTTCTTTTGCACAATGTACCTTTAAAAATCTCTCAAGTGCCAAAAATGCATAGCTTCCAAGCCATGGAAATAAAGCCCACATATTCCCACCAAGATGTATAAGAGGCTTATTTAACAACTCAGCCTTTTTAAAGCAATCTCTGGCTTGTGCCAGTCTTCCTCTACCATGACTCATCAAGTACATATATATATCTGATGAGCTGAGTACGTCTTTCATTTTCTCCAGTACGTGGGTATGTACATCTCCCGGCACGTCTCCAAAATAAGCCGGAATATTTCCCTTTACCAAGCTTACATATATAGCTCTTCTTTTATGATCTACTTCCTCTACAATCCACACTCTGCCTGCAATTGCAACCTTACCTCCTCTTTCCGGCGGTCTCACAATAGTTCCAAGTTCTTGTGACTCTGTTCGTACGGAATATTCTATGTTCTCCTGAAAAACAGCATAAAATTTATAGTTATTTACCACTCTTTCACCCGAAATCCCCACTATAAGTCCACCGTTTTCGGTCCTGTTTATATGATCCGTTTTAAGTAAATGAAGCAATAAAAGCCTAAAATCATCCTGACTTATTCTTCTAAAAGCGGAAAGGGTAAGAACTCTTGATGCCAACTCGGCAGGTGTCATTTCTCCCATTGAAGCCAATGTGCTCATTGTTTGATGGTAGAGCAAACTGTATGGAAGCCTGTCAAGTCTTGGCGGTTCAACAAATTTTTCTTCAATATAGAGCTGTACCAAAGCTATTCCCTGTATAAGGTACCATGGTATCATTTCAGGCATCATTGCCCTCGGCTCAGGATGATCTTCTCTCATCACAAACCACATTTCCGAAGGTGCCCCTCTCCTTCCGGTTCTTCCCAGTCTTTGTAAAAATCCTGATACAGTAAAAGGAGCATCTATTTGAAATGCTCTCTCAAGTCTTCCGATATCAATTCCCAATTCAAGTGTCGCAGTAGCACATATCGATATCAAAGAATCATCATCCTTCATCTCCTCTTCCGCACTCTCTCTATATGATGCGGAGAGATTGCCGTGATGTATTAAAAACCTGTCGGATTCATGATTTGCTTCACAGTATTGTCTAAGCTGTTGGCATACAATCTCACATTCTTCTCTTGAGTTTGTAAATACGAGGCACTTTTTTGCCTTTGTATGTTCAAATATATATGCAAGTCCCGGATTTGCACCTTTCGGTGCGTATCCGGTATTTATCTCCTTTGCTGTATCCTCATAACAGGCAGCTTGCGGCTCTGTATTGAAGAAATGTTCCATTGATAATCTCCAGGTTTCCTTGCCTCTGTCAAACTCAGGTATCAATGTTTTTCTCTTGCTTCCGGATGAAAGAAAATCACCTGCGATCCTCGGATTTCCTATAGTAGCGGAAAGCCCCACTCTTCTCGGATTACATCCTGCCATCTTACAAAGCCTTTCTATAAGGCAAAATGTCTGTAAACCTCTGTCGGCTCTAAGTAAAGAATGTATCTCATCAATTACTATAAATCTCAGATCATGAAAAAGAGATGATATTTCCATATGCTTATTTATCATCAATGATTCCAATGACTCAGGTGTTATCTGTAAAATACCCGAAGGCTTTTTTAACAGTTTTCTCTTACCTGTCCGAGTCACATCCCCATGCCATCTTGTCACTTTGATATTTGCTTCTTCACATATAAAATTTAACCTTGAAAACTGGTCATTTATAAGAGCTTTTAGTGGTGCTATATAAAGTACTCCCACACTGCTTGAAGTATTTTCCTCAAGCAAAGTCAATATCGGAAAGAATGCCGCCTCTGTTTTTCCCGAAGCTGTAGATGCTGTTAAGAGCAGATTTTCATCAGTATTAAATAAAACATCTGCGGCAGCATTTTGCACACCTCTAAGCATCTGCCATCCCGAATTATAAATATATTCCCTTATAAAAGAGGCATATCTTTCATACGTGTTCATAATGTAAACTCCACAAAATTTTCACCGCTATTATCTGATACCGCCTCCGACTTTGCAAAAGAGAAATCGGAAGATTCCAAAAGTTCATTTATTCTTAAAGCCGGATTTTGATACATAAGATCTAAAAGCTCAATAAAATCTCTTATCACTTCTCTTGGTGTAATATTTTCTGTTGCTCCTATTCTTGAGTACTCAAGTTTTATAAAATCCCCCAACTCTATATCACTTAGTTTACTATTATAACCATAAAGTCCTGCATGCATATCTGACAGTTTTTCACATAGTACAAGCATCTCCTCCGGTGTCAATGCTTCCAGCCTTATTACAGGCGAGAGCAGATCTCTCATACCCGGCTTTGAAAATTTACCTTCCGAAAGTCTTGAACGAAGAGCCTCATAGCTGTATATTCCTCTTCTCTTATCTTCCAATGTTTGTGGCGTTGCACCCATTATAATTCCAAGATATTTTGCCTTCCCCTGCAATGTGTCATTATACATAGTAAGCATCTTTTCATAATTATATTGTCTGGTAACGGCATTAGGTATCTTATATATATTTACAAGTTCATCTACCATAATCATCATTCCGCCATAACCCGCAAGCCTGAAAAACATGGCAAACAGTTTTAAATACTCATACCAGTCCTCATCCGTGATAATGATATTTACTCCAAGCGCTTCTTTTGCATCAGTCTTTCTGCTGTATTCTCCTCTAAACCAACGAACAATTTTCATCTTTGTTTCATCATCTCCGTCTATATAGGCATGATAGTATTTAGAAAGTAGTGAGCCGAACTCAAATCCATGAACCATCTCTGAAAGTCCTGCTATTACGGTATATATTTTTTTATCTACCTCTTCTAAAAGTTCTTTAGTTCCCGGTAATACTCCATTTTTTTCTATACAATCCGTCTGAATATTATTTATCCATCTGTCTAAAAGTAATGTTATTGCTCCGCCTTCAGGCTTGGTTTTCGTAGACAAATTTCCTATAAGCTCTCTATATGTGGCAAGTCCCTGTCCTTTAGTTCCCTGCAGTCTTCTTTCCGGTGAAAGATCCGCATCAGCAACTATAAAGCCCTTATCCATCACATAATTTCTTATTGTCTGTAATAAAAAACTCTTTCCGCTACCGTATTTACCTACAATAAATCTAAATGAAGCACCACCTTCTGCCACTATGTCCACATCATGCAGCAATGCCTCTATCTCGTTTTTTCTGCCAACCGTAATATATGGCAAGCCTGTTCTTGGAACCACTCCTCCCTTTAGTGAGTTAATCAAGGTTTGAGCAATTCTCTTAGGTACTTTTTTATCTTCATTCATATATCTCTCCTATAATATTCAAAATATCTTCTCTGTAATCCTCTACCAAATATATTTCATCGCCTTCACATTCCAATATATTGTCGCCTATTTCTTCAAAGAAAGCCTCATTGATACTGTCTGTAATAATTGATGTAAACAGATTATTTGACTTTATCAGTTGTTTATAATCCTTTCCTGCAATAATATACTTTAAAATTTTCAAGTTTATATCGTCTGATATCTCCGATATTTTATCAGAATTTAAGTTTTCTGTTTTGCTCTTACTACCGTCATCATATTCGATATAATGCTTTTCTATAGTATTTTGTATATCAGCCTTTTTATCTATATCTGTATCTTCATCTACAAGCAAATTTGTCTTAGTAATTTCTGCATCATTTCGAATCTTTTTTAATACTGAAAAGTCTATATTTATCCGTTTTCTTTCATTATGTTTTATTTCCTTAACAGCTTCGTTAAATGCAACTGCAATGAGGGAAGCAATCCGGATATCTTCCATACTTGGTTTCAAATAATATCCAAGCTTAAATTCATCTCTGATCAATCTGTCAATTTCATGAGCTATAGATACAAGTTTCTTCTTATTAAAATATGCCCTTATATGGGACTTCTCCTTCCACCTGCCCGATTTGCAATGGTAAGACCTCACTCCGTTTACTATATAATCGATATCCGAGATTGCTTTATCATCCCTGTAAACTGCGTTTAATAACGGATATATGTTTCTGTTTTGCAGTCTCCCAAAGCAATGTGTAAATATACTTTTGCCGTCAATATTTCCGGCCTTTAAAATACATTTCCACACATACGCATATATATTTATACTTTTCTCTCTTTCTTTTTTTAAACTTACAGAATTTGAAAATCTCTTACCTGCAAAAAAACTTATGGCCCCGAATATTTCTATATCATCATAATTTCCTGATTTTTTCAGAATTTCAAGTGCATGATCTCTGTCTAAGACATCTTTTTCAATATATTTTTTCACTTCATCTACCGAAAAACCCTTAACAAGCGAATACTCCAAATACCATCTATGTAAGTTCCTTTTTATCTGAGTGTTATCTTCTAAAAAACCGCCTTCTATAAATTTTTCTTCAAAATCTTTAAGCTTATTCAAACTGTCAACAGGTGAAGAACTGCCTATACCACAGAGAAGCTCATAGATATATAGGTAAATAAAGGATGTAAAGGTTTTGTTATATACTCCATTCCTCACTTCAGTTCTCCATGTAAAATAAACCCTCAATTGCTTATCACTCAAATCATGGTATGTGGTAAAATAACCTGAAATATCACATACCTGCTCATGATAATCATCCTCATAATCTTCCATAAACTTGGCCTGCCTATAGAAGTTTTTAGCTCTTAACTGTCCGGAGTAATCATCATATCTATATAGTTTTCTCATTTCAGTAATTTTATCCGGAATGTACTCCTTTTTCTTTAGAAAATCACTCCCTTTTGCAAATGGTAAAGGCGTATCCTTATATACAGTATTACTTTTACCTTTATCTGATAAAGCTGTGTCTTTAGGCGGATTCCCTTGTAATACTGCCTTATCAAATAATTCAAATATATGATCTCTATCGGTTTTATCATTAAATGATATGCCTATCCAGCTACTTCCATGCATACGCAAAGGATCAACTATATACTCTTTCATCCTGTCAAATAAACTTGCTTCATATTTCAAATCACAATGTTCTACCCATCTTCCGGTATCGGAATTCCACTCCTTTATAAGAAGTGCCATCATCTTTCCCGTTAAAGGATGGTACAGTCTTGACATAGTTAAAAAGCTGTCCCATCTGTCGGACTCTTCAATATTATGTTTTTCTTTTATATAATCTAACAACTCCTTTAATTCCATTTATCCGTCCTTCTTTGGTCGCAAAAAGGTCTGACTCCTCTTACAAGAAAACTTGTATCAGGTTTCAGACCTATAGGCATCACTAATATTATGCAACAGCAAAACTTGACAAATCAAACAGACTACCGAGAGATGTTCCGAAATCTGTAGGCCTCATAGCTTCCGCTATCTTACTGAGTGTAGTATCAAACAGTTCACGGTCTTTAAAAACATGGAAAAGCTTTGCTGTATTTCTTGCATCATCCAGTGCACTATGCTCTCTTCCAAGAAAATTAATACCTGCCATATCAAGTGCAAGACTTAATGAAACCTGTTTATCAAATCCAAGTTCGGTATCGAATTCTTCCTGAAAATCATTCCACTCATTTGAAAATATCTTCGACTCGGTAGTGCTTATATCATATTTTTTCAGTATTAACTCCCTTGAAACTTGCTTATAGTCATTATCGCTCCATGCATATATCTTAATATCATCATCTACACCAAGACACCAGTTTGAAAACATCTTTAATGCCTCGTTAAACTTAGGTGCATTTATAACCATATCGTAGGTAATTCCTGTCAAATCTCTCACTATTGATGTAATTCTTGTATTGTCCTCAGGTTTTACATAGGTTCTAAAGGATGATATCTCCTGAAAGTTTTCATCCAACATTATAGCACCTATTTCAATAGTCTCCATAGTACATCCAAGATTTCTATGCTCTTTTCCAATTTTGTTCATTTCCAAATCAACTACGATATGCTTCATAACAGCCTCCCAAATATTTTGTACCTATATAATATATAAAATGCTGTCCTATAAAAATACCTTGAAAAGGTAATCTTAATATTTTAACCAATGATTATAATACTATACTTATACTGTATGAACAAGAAAACAAGGCATATGGTCTGGCCATATGCCTTAAGTTCTATAATACCGGAATAATAATTTCTACACGTCTATTCAACTGCTTTCCTTCAGCTGTCTCATTTGTCGCTACCGGCCTGCTTTCTCCGTATCCGTTTGTGGTAATGTTTGCTGTAACACCTGCAGATTGTAAATAATTCTTTACAGAATTTGCACGATTCTCTGAAAGTGTCAGGTTATGTGCATCATCCGCATCAGAGTCGGTATGTCCGTCTATTTCAAAGTCAGTTATATTTGCCTCTATTAAAATCTTTGCAAGATTGTTCAAAGTTTCCTCAGCATCAGGTCTTATATTATATTTGTCAACATCAAACAACACTCCCGAATCCAGAGTGATCATTATACTGTTTGCCTCTATTGCAGGCACTGCAGGAACCGCACTGAGTAACGGTAATTTATATGAGAAAACCAACGGCTTTGCATCAACTTCCTTTTCTTCACCCTTAAATGTAATAACGGCCTTTCCCTTACCGTCATTCTCTATTCCGAGACCTGTTTTCTTATTCTTATAGCTTCCGGATCCGTCACCGTTTACTTCAATATCCATATTTTGATCTCTATATATTACATGCTGAGCATCTACAGATATACTTAAATCGGTTTCCGACTTGGTATACAAACCTGTTCCGTCTGCATCTACCATTAAATGAATACCATATCTGTCATCTGAATAATTTCCGGATCCGTCTGCTTCCACTTGTAATGTAATTCCTTTATTAGAATCCAGATATTGTCCCGATCCGTCGGTTTCCCTTTGTATAGTAATTCCTTTTTCACTGTCAATGTATTGTCCCGATCCGTCTCCTTCAGTCTGAACTGTAGTATTTCCGTCCGCATACTGTCCGGATCCGTTTTCACCCACCTGCACCGAGGTTGTACCTCTTATAATTTGGTCATTTTCAACTTTAACAGGTGTTACTGTAATACCGGGCACTGATGAAAGGCTTTTTGTAGCGTCCATCTTTATTTTTGCATCAGCATTCTCATCTATCCCTAGAGGAGGCAATACTACAACCGGAACCTCAGGGATCTCTCCAAGTGCATATCCCGGAGCTTTTAATTCATCCTCATTTATCTTACTCTCAGCTTTTGTAGTCTCTTCAGTAGTTTCTTCCTTTGATGATTCAACTACAGCGCTGTTGCTCTCTTTGTTTTCTGTTTTATCGGCGCCTTTCCCACATCCGACAGCTAAAACACTGACAGCTAAGACACTTGCCAAAATAATTGATTTTTTCATCAACAAACCTCCGTATCAATTTGAATATTTAGTTTTAAGCTTTAAAGATATTCAGATTTTCTCAACAATGTAATTGTACAATGTTTCATTTGCAAAATGAACTTACAATTTTTATAGGACATCTTAATAATTTGATAATAATTCAGGATTTTAAAAATAAAAATGAGTTGAAAAAACAACCCATAATAGTATTTATTCATATAAAATTCAATTCATTGTAGACTTCGTCGGCTTGTAGAATTTTTACACTACATCATTTAATTTTAATATTTTCCGTAATCATTTAAAAGATTATATTTCTTCAAAAGCTCATTACGATATTTCTTATCTGTATTGGCTTTTATTATCTTGTCCAAATCACCTTCCTTAGCAAGTATTGTATTTAACCTGCTTATTAAATCAGCACCTTTTTCTATTCCTTTTTCTATTCCCCTGGCCTCAACTATATCCAATACTTCACACATATTCATAACCTCCTTCGTATTTGCTTCATCTATAACATCTTCAAACCTTTTATCGCCTGTCATTGCAGACATCA
>CAKAQP010000037.1 GCA_916720285.1 uncultured Lachnoanaerobaculum sp.
CCTGATATCATTTATACTGTACGTATTTTATGCGTACTTGTCAATATTTTTACTTAATTTATTTTTAGGAAACAATAAAATAAACATATACTATAAAAACTGTCAAAATGTATCTAACATCCTGACAGTTATACTTACATGGCTTTCTTTATTTTTCAATATGTTAGGTATCAATGAGCGGCTACCTAGTAAGCCTTTACTGTGACACTTCTTTCATTGATACTTCACATTTATAAACCATTCTTTATTTGATTTTTTACATAGAGTCAGACGGTTTTTATACAATATATGAAAATCTATCTGTCTGCACCTTATATACTCGCTACAACCTGCGTGGGCTTTGCTTTAAGTAGTATTTTTATATATTTTTGTATGTAAAAATCGTATTTGGGATTTTCAGATTGAATAATCATTTAGAATACTATGATTCCCTGTTCTGCAGATTGACAGGTTTCGTTCATAGAAATTGAATTTTAGAATTTTAACTTTTATATTGGGGACTTTGATGGCTAAACTATCATTTATAAAAGTTATTTATAAATTTCTCCTTTCTCCGTCTTTACATAAATTATAACCCTCAAACGCTTTACACGCAATATGGAATAGTTGTTCGGTCGATATATGGCAAGATAGATTGTGCAAAACATAAAAATGAAAAAGAGAGCCTTAAAACAGCTCTCCTTTTTATACTAATTATTTTTGGCTCTATATATGTATATGGTCTTTTCAGATTTATTCCCGGCAAGGTCTATGGCACTTATTTTTATACTGTTTTGCCCCTCGTTTAGCGGAACTTCTATTTGTGTAACTATCTGCGTAGTATTACCGTCTTTACCTTCAATATAAGAAATTGAGGTTTTATCATCAGTGCCTATAAGCGAGTCTCCGTTATAGAGACTTAATTTAAATGAATTATCACGTGAGCGAACCTTTATTTTTACCATATCGGAATCAAGCTCTCTTTCATATACCTTATACTCAATAAAAGGATTTATCTTATCGTAGAATAATCTTCTTACCATACTTGCCGATTTTTCGTTTTTAGTACTTACCTCAACTTTTATATTAACATTAAATGCTTCAAGTTTCAGTTTACTTTCAAAAGAGTACGCTTCACCCTTATATATTACATTTCCCTTTTTTCTATAGATAATATTGCTTTTTACAAGATCCTCTTTTCCAATATTTATAGGACTTGAGAGTTCATTTCCATCATTATCTACAAGCTTTATTTGTACACTTTCTACACTGTCATCCTCGTCCACATATCCTACAAAACCTGATACATCTATCTGCTTTTCTTCACCTTCCGTATTGCCAAGTACATCAAAAAACTCAGGTGTTTTAAGAAATACTGCAGGATATGGCTTTCTTTCTGCATTTGACGCAGTAGCATTATTAATTGTAATATCTGTAATACCTGCTTCTTCCATGCTCTCATGAGTATTTTGCATAGGCTTTCCGTCTTTAAATACTGTTGTAATATCAAAGCTTGTTTCAACAGGATTTATTGTAAATTCATAACAAAGCTTGTCCTCATCATATTTGAAATTATATTTTTTTGATATTTCAGAATTTACTTTATTATCCAAAATTATATTTTCTTCGATATTATCATGTTTTAAAGTAAGTTTATGCAAATGTGATTCTTCATCCGCCAGCTTTATCCTAATCACCGCTTCCTTTTCTATCAGACTGTAAGTCATATCATCAAGTTTTATATCGTTTACATAAACGCTTGCATTTTTATTGCTTATATAGTCAAAAAAGTTAAGGAAATTAATCTGATTATAATTGCCTTCTCTGACATCTGAAAGAGTGGTTCTGCTTTTATTATCCATATAGTCAACGGCATCTATTATAAGATCTGAAGTATCCGCAAAATACGGACAATGTACTTCAATATCCGAATTTCTGTAACCGTTGGTATAAATATATACTTCCCCTCTTGCAGTTGGACTGTCAGGTACCGCTTCTAAAGGTATATTAAGTTTGCCGTCTTCAACCTTTACAAGCTCTTTTCCATCCTTAATAGGTTCATCTTGAAATCTTATAACAAAGGACTTTCCGTATCTTATACTTGTATCGGCCTTATCATCCTGTGCATATCTTATTGACTGCAAATATACATTCTCTATACCTATGCCCTTATCATGAATATTAAATACTATCTCCTTCATATTGCCGTCAATATCATTTATCTGCACTTCATTAGCAGTGCTCAGATTAGGGGCCATGCTGTCCACACGTACAGGAAATTTATAGACCTGCTCTCCACTTCCTCCTACATTATTAGTATTAAGCTTTGCCTTTATACAATATATGTACCTGACACCGTCCTCTGCAATTCCTTCGCCAAGTTTTCCGTCCCATACCGACTCCGGCATAAACTTAAAGCTTTTATTGACTGAAAGTCTGCTAAGCTTTCTTACCTGCTTTGAAATCCCTAAAACTCTTAAAGTTTCCTCCGTCTTTGCATCAAGTATAGAATACTCTATCTGCTCCATATTTCTGAGTGGTGCTATTCTTGTCGCCACATCGGGATAGTACTTACTGTTCGGTGAAAAATATATTTCATTATTGTACAGTGGAAGTTTAAGCATCATACTTGTTCCAAGCATTGAAGAGCTTACTCCCGCATTTTTATTTACAAAAAATTGTACATTTCTTTTTTCACTTCCAATCTCAGGAAGCTGGAACGCATCTATAGCTCTTTGTCTGCCCCAGTCTCCGTAAAATCCGAGGAAAGGTATATTAAGATCTGATATACCGTCTTTGTCTTTAAGACTTATAAAACCTTCTATAAAGTTATCCTCGTCAAGGTTTTCTGCATCCGAGTAATCCATAGTGAAATCTATACTTGCGGATGAATGTGCTTCCACGCTTATCTCTCTGCTTATATTAGACTCATTTGAATGTAATATTTCAGATCTTTGCAGCCTATATGTACCGTCCGTAGGTTCATAAAGTGCAACTGAATTTATATTATAGCTTTTTTTAATGTCTCCAAAGTTTTCAAGACTAAGTCTAACATCAAAACTTTTATCCTTAAGTTCTTTAAGCTCGAGCTTTCCGTCGGCTATATTGTCATTGGTTCCTTGTGCCCTTACTACTACAGTGGTTTTTAATGCATTTTCAATATTTAGAGCACCGCTTCCCTGCTGTCTTACAAAGTAGGGTATATCTTCAAATATTCCCTCATCCTTTAAAGGAGTTGCGGTATTCATAAGTAAAAGTTTTATAAATTCCGAACTGTTATCTGTTTGTATATTCTTTGCCTTTATATATTGTTTAAGTATGGCTGTAGCTCCCGTTACCTGAGGAGCCGCCATGGAAGTACCGGACATATCCTTATACTTGTCGTCCTCAACGCTTGAGTATATATGTCCTCCCGGAGCGGTTATCTCCGGCTTAATTCTAAGATCGGGAGTGGGACCCCATGAAGAAAACTTTGAAACACTTCCTGCCGCTACATTGTCGACATCCGTCATTTCAGTAAATATCTCAGGTCTCAGATCATTATTATAACCGTATTCCTCCATTAACTTATCATAGGTACTTCTTTTTATACGGATACAGGTAAGCTTTCCCGCATTACCCGGAACTTCAAGATTTCCGCCTATTTGCTCAGCCATGCTCCTGTTATTGTAAAAAACAATGGCGGCAGGTTTTAATTCAGCTATTGACTCAAGCTTATCCCCAAATCCTAAGCTGTCTTTTGTTGTAGGAATCTCAAAGAGTACCAGCTTACCTTCTATATTTTCTTTTTTAATAAGCTCTTGCTTAGCGTTTTTTAAATCAAATATATCCGCACTTATAATCTTTTTCGGATTTTCTCCTTTATGCAAATCCGTCTCTTCATTTACATAGGCATCCCAGCTGTCCTTCCACCTTATGACATACATATGCCTTTTAGTATTTTCCATAGATGCAACTGCTATAGTTCCTTCATTTACAGCAGGATTTGCAATTAAAGCGGTATCATAATTTTCTTTTAAAGGCTCTACATTATTTATATTACCGGAAGTAATATTTCCGTCATTACCGGCAGCTACTGAAATTACTATTCCGGCTTTTCTTGCCTTTTCTATAACCTCATTTTCCGGATAAGCTCTGTTCTCCATTGAAAATCCGGCTGCCGATCCCAGGCTTAAGTTTATTACATCGGCCTTCAATGTTATAGCATCATCCAAGGCTTTCAACCAAATATCGGTAAATGTTGTAGGATACTCAAGGTCATCTGAAAATACCTTAAGCGCAAGTATTTGTGCATTAGGTGCCACTCCGAAAGTCCCGCTCTCAATATCATTTGCGGCAGCTATTCCGGATACATGCATACCGTGCATTACACCGTAACTGTTACGTAAGTTCTTATTAAAATCATAATAATTATAGCCATAAGGTACTTTATCCGAATAATAAGAGCCTTTCAATCCGTTTTCAGCTATTATCTTTTCTATATCTGTCTTTGTGTACATAGGATGTACAGATTCATCCAGTCTAAGTGCCTTATGTCTGTAGTCTATACCTGAGTCTATTACCGCAATAACACTGCCCTCGCCTTTATATCCAAGTGTATTCCACGCATATCCCGAACCTATTATACTGTTGGATGACTTAAGATAAGGTCTTTGAAACTCCTGTGATACATAAACACTTTTTACTCCGGGAAGCGCTTCTATTTTTTCTATTTCAGTCGCTTCGGCACTTAATGATATACCGTTAAATACTGTATCATAGTGCCTTACCTCCTTAACATCCGCCTTTATGTCCTCATTTTTTATATCTTTTACAAGCTTATCCTGATCTTCTTTCAGCTCCTGCTTTTTTTCATCTATAAAGGAATCATCCAATTTATCATAGTCCATATCTTTATTTATGGCTTCTTCTATCAATGAGTCCTTATCAAGCTCTATTATAAGCCTAAGCTCTTTTGGCTTGTCTTCATTTTCTTTTGCTTCGGTATCAGCCGAATTTAATTTTTTATCTGCCTCTTTTACATACTCTGAAACTCTGTCCCCGTTATTTTGTGCCGCAAATCCCGGCTTAGCTGTAGAAACCAAGGGATTTATAAGAAGTACGGCACAAAACAAGGCAAGTTTTTTACTTATTCTATTCATAACTCACCTATTCTATAATTATTTTAACTATAAATTTTACCTTGCCATAGTTCTTGTTGTTGATTACAAGATCCTCTAAGCTGCTTACAGCAAGCCTATATTCTCCTTTTTGAGCGTTTTTCACCTGATTAAGACTCTCACCTTCCCACTTTACATTAAGCTTTACTCCGTTATTTTCTCCGCTTAATTTAAGCCCTATAAGCGCTTTGTCTTCAAGGTTCACTCCGTTAACGGCTTTATATTTTAATGTTTTATCCGCATATAAGTGTTCATTCAGTACTATAAAGTCTTCACTCAAATTTTCCGCTACACTGTTTTTTTCACCTTCATTAGGAGTACCTTCATTTACTTTGGGCGGTACTTCACTTTGAGTTTTCTTATTTTCAGTAATCTTTCCGGTCTCGGTCTTCTCCTCCGGCTTAGCTGTATCTTTATCTTTTGGTATTACTTTTTCTTCAGTTTCTTTATCACTTTGAGCTTTATTTTCTTTTTGATTATTTCCTCCGAAATAACTGTCTGATGAACCGTTACTTCTACTTCCCTTTATTATCCTCTTAATCGGTTTTCTACCGTCAGGCTTATACTCCTCCGGATTTGGCAAAGGTCCTACCTTACCGTCAGATCCCAAATTTGTATAGGAAATATTTTTACCGAGACTTTTTGCCGATTGTAACTTTGAGTTTGAAAGTTGCACCTCAAAGTTTTGGCTTCCTGCGGCAATATAGATTTTACTTATATCTGAATTTATAATCCTTAATCTTCCGTTACTCGCCTTTTGGTTTATAAGTATCGGAGTCTGTATTTTTATATTTTCTATAACGGCATCATTGGCATTTACAACTATAAAAGCCTTTGACTTATTGTTTTCATCCGCCCTGAAATTTTGAGAGGTATTGATAACCGTAAGGAAAAGCTCTTTAATTACATCCCTTAACTCACCTCTGTTTAAGACTTTACCGGTTTCAAAGCTCTTATCTTTTCCTTCAATAACACCAAGGTTTTCAAGTTCTTTTATATAGCCTCTTGACCATGACTGTAATTTCTCGTCATCAATAAAAGCTGTTTTCCCCTCAGCCGCTTCAATGCCTATATACTTTGCAAGTAGGTAATATACCTCTTCCTTTTTAGGACTTTCATAAAGATTGGCAAATGATACATGCTCATCTATTATATTCAGTCCTTTTAATTTCTCTACAGATCTTTTAATATACTCTTCATCCGCATTTGCGTAATTTCCTATGTCCGCTATATCGGATCCCAAGTTGCCTGAAAGCTTTTCAAGTAATATAATCAAGTCTCTTTTGCTAATACTTACTTCGTTATCCATATATGTTTTTTGCTCCGCTTTTGCAATTGGAGCAATAAAAAACAATTGAATACATATAGCTATGCTTAACAACAAAGTAAATTTTATTGCTTTTTTCATACTCATTTGTTTCTCCTGATTTTATTTTTAAAATGTTTTATCTTCTGAATTTATCCGGACATAAGAAGATAAAGCACTTTAAATTTTTAATCGCACTTATTGGCTAAACAATATCTATATATACATATTGTAGTAAATTATAACAGGAAAAAGTGAAATGTAAATAATATGCATAATTTTTTTTTAGAAAAATTTAATCTATACGGAAAAATAAAAATATCCCGACAAATACAAGGCATTTTGTCCTTGTGACTTTGTCAGGATATTTCATTAATAAATTTTTTTATTTTCTAAGCTTTTTGGCTGACTTTGTTCTCGCTTCCAAAAATAAATGAACTTTTCGGTTCAAGAGCAAGCATCAATAAATTACCTAAAATACCTACCGCAAGGACTTCTCCTATACCCACTGTAAGCATCATGTAAGGTATCAAATCCGGTAAACCGTAAGCATACTTTAGTACAAACGGAATAATAATTGCGTTTGCAAGTATCGGTGGTACACATACCAACCATTTTGAAATACTTCTGAGTCTGTAGCTTAATATTGCACCTATAAGTGTAGCCAATGTTCCGAATATAATATCAGGAAGTGCAGCTCCGGCAAGTATATTTGCCAAAAGGCATCCTATACTTACTCCGGGTACTGCCGCCACTGTAAAGAATGGCAGAATACAAAGCGCCTCAGAAATTCTGAACTGGATAGCGCCAAAGCTGATAGGGGCAAATGCAAGTGTAAGCACTACATATACTGCCGCTATGACTGCACCCTGTGCCATCATTTTTGTTGTAATATTTTTCATGTTTTCTCCTTTAGTTTTGTTTTAGGTGAGGAAGGTTTCGAACTCACCAAGTACGCTAGATACTTTACGGTATTTTAGAGAATAAATCAAGTGTTTTCACAGTATTAATATATCTTATACTATAAACATGCCTTATAGATTTCAACTATGTCCTCATTTGTAAGTGCCACAAATGCATCTTTTAAATATCCTCCGATATTTGCATGCTCAGCCATTGCCTCAAAATGCTTATCGTCAATACCAAGCTCTGTAAGAGTCATAGGAATACCTGTTTCTTTAAAGTAATTTTCAAGCGCATCTATTCCGGCAAATGCCAGCGCTCTCTCATCATCACCGCTAAGTCCCATTACATTCTTTGCAAATTTTACAAATCTCTCTGTAGCACTTGTATCTTTGTTAAGAATATGGCGCATCCATCTTACTGTTAAAATGGCAAGACCTACTCCATGAGTAATATCATAATAGGCAGACAGTTCATGTTCCATTGCATGACATGGCCATCCTGTTTCCTGCTTACCATACTCGGGAATTCCTGAGCAGGCTACTGAGGAATTAGCCATAAGATTTGCTCTTGCAGAGTAATTTGTAGGATCTTTGAGTGCTATCTTACAATTTTTCATAACAGACTTTAATATAGTCTCTGCTATTCCGTCCGATAAATCGCTGTCCATTGTTCTTGAAAAATATCCTTCAAATATATGGCTCATAATATCCGCACTGCCTGCAGCTGTTTGATAAGGTGATACTGTATAAGTATATGTAGGATCGCATATACTTACTGCAGGATAGGTATATACCGCACCCAATTTTTCATTTGTGTCAAGATTTGATATTACTCCTCCGGCATCAAACTCTGAGCCTGTTGCACTGAGTGTAAGTATATCTACAAGTGGAAGTGCTTTTGCTCTTCTAAAGCTTGTTTTTACCATCTCCCAAAGATCATCACCCTCATAGTAGCGTCCTACTGCTATAGCCTTTGCACAGTCAATGGTACTTCCACCACCAACTGCCAGAATCACATCAATATTGTGTTCTTTACAAAGTTCCACACCACGCTTTACCGAAGTTATCCTTGGGTTCGGCTCAATTCCGTCACATTCGGTGATATTGAAATTATTCTCCTTTAAAATCTTTATCACTTCATCATAAAGCCCTGTCTTTTTGATTGAGCCGCCGCCAAGGACGAACAAAACATTTTTACCGAAAGGCTCCAATGATTTTGCCAATCTTTTAATCTGTCCCTCTCCAAAATATAATTTGGTAGGAATATCGTGTTTGAAACTAAGCATATGTACCTCCACTTTTTAATTATACAAATAAGGATTTTGTTTCCAAAATCCTTATAATATCAGCTTTATTTTAATACAATACTCAGTACATCTTCAACTCTTTTTACAGGAATTATTTCCAGTTCATTCAAAACTTCTTCTGCCACTTCTTTTAAATCATCCTTGTTCTCATCAGGAATAAATACTTTCTTTATTCCCGCTCTGGCAGCTGCCATAAGTTTTTCAGGAAGCCCACCTATAGGCATTACATTTCCCCTTAAAGAAACCTCTCCTGTCATGGCATACTCAGGTGATACCGGAATATTATTTACAAGTGACGATAGTGCTGTAGTCATTGTAATACCCGCACTCGGTCCATCCTTTGGTACCGCTCCGGCAGGTACATGGATATGAATATCATTGTTTTCAAATACTTCATGACTTTCAGGGTACATATTTTTTACAAGGCTGAGTGCAATATCCACACTCTCTTTCATTACATCACCAAGCTGACCTGTAATTTTTACTTTGCCCTTGCCTTTTGTAAGCATTGTCTCGATAAATAGTATTTCTCCGCCTACAGCAGTCCATGCAAGACCTGTAACTACTCCTGCCTGCTTCTTCTCTAATATACTCTCATGTCTTATCGGCCTTTGGTCAAGATAATCCTGTAATTCTTCCGGCTTTACATCCAATATTTCTTTATTGTTCTTAACAAGCTCAACTGCGGCATGTCGGCATAGAGCACTTATTTGCTTCTTTAATCCACGCACTCCTGCTTCCATAGTATAGCCGTTTATAAGCGCTTTTATGGTTTCATCTTCTATTATAAGATTGTCCTCACTGATTCCCGCCTTTTTCTTTGCCTTAGGTATCAAATGATCCTTTGCAATAGAAAACTTTTCAAGTGCGGTATAGCCTGTAAATCTGATAACTTCCATTCTGTCAAGCAGCGGTCCCGGTATAGTATCCAGAGAGTTTGCGGTACATACAAATAATACATCTGACAAATCATACGGTACATTCATATAATGATCTGTGAAAGTATTGTTTTGCTCGGGATCAAGTACTTCAAGAAGTGCACTTGCAGGATCTCCATTGTATGATGATGCGAGCTTATCAATCTCATCCAGTACCATTACAGGATTTGATGTACCTGCCTTTTTCATACCGTCCATTATTCTTCCCGGCATTGCACCTATATAAGTTCTTCTATGTCCTCTGATATCAGCCTCATCTCTGACACCTCCGAGAGAGATTCTTACATACTCTCTGCCAAGTGCCTCTGCAATGCTCTTTCCTATACTGGTCTTACCTGTACCCGGTGCACCCACAAAAAGAAGTATTGAACCGCTTTGTTTTTTATTTAAAGACATTACCGCCAGTTGCTCTATAATTCTCTTTTTAACCTTTTTAAGTCCATAATGCTCTCTGTCAAGGACTTCCATAGCATTATCAAGCTCTATATCCTTCGGTTCTTCTTTTTTCCAGTGTAATGAAGTTACAAAGTCCAAATAATTGTAAAGAAGTCCATACTCATGACTGTCCTTACCTTCCTGCTTCATTCTGTTTAAAACATTATCGGCTTCTTTTCTGGCCGTATCATTCATCCCTGAATTTTCTATTTTTTCTTCAAACTTTCTTACTTCGGAAATATTTTCAGGATGCATCTCATCCAAGGCTTTTTGTAAGAAATTTATCTGCTTTTTAATAGCGTCTTCCCTATAAGCCTTCTCATGAAGCTCTTTTTGTGCCTGCTTTGCCTCTTCACTTACTTCATTTATAGCCATAAACTCTCTGGCATATTGAGCTATAAGCTCAGCCCTTGCTTTGGTTGAATCCTCTGAGAGTACAGCATATTTTTCTTCAGGAGTAATATTCATAAAAGGTGAAAGTCCTACCATCACCTCATTCATGTTCTTCCATGCAAGTACATAGCCTCTTGCCATAAGTCCCCATTGAAACTTGGTGACATAACTTAAAAGTTCATCTCTAAGTCCGACAAGCATTGCATTTGCATCATTGGGATCCAGATCATCTATCTCAGGCCTTTGTACTCCAATAACATTTTGTGTATCAAAGTCTATATATTCGACATTTATTCTGTTAAATGCCTCGAGGTTGGCACCACCCTCATCATCTACAGAAAGCACCTGTCCCGCAACAGCTATAGGGTAGATATCTTCCATTGTAATATCTTTATCTTTCGGCTCTCTCAGGTAAAGAAATGTTACCTTTTCACCAACGGATATCTTATCTACACCGGCCTCCTGTAAATAATCTTTTCTGAAATATATTTTTGAACCCGGTAAAACCACCGTATTATATGTAGGTATTAAAATCATATAACCTCCTTTATTAGCACTTATTATTAAAGAGTGCTAAAGTGAATTTATAAAAAAGAGGTTGAAACAATGGCTTGTTTACAACCTCCCCATCTATATGGCTAAATTATATCACTGGCACTCTCATCCGTCAAGTGATAATTAGATTTTGTAAAATTAATTTATAAGTTCTTAATCGCCTTTGCCAAGCTGTCAAGTGCCATCTTCAAATATTCTCTCGGACATGCGATATTAAATCTCTCAAATCCCTCTCCGTCTACACCAAACATGGCTCCCGAGTCTATCCATAGCTTTGCTTTATTTACTATCAGATCCTCTCTCTCCTCTTCAGTAAGACCAAGTTCTCTAAAGTCCACCCATACAAGGTATGTACCCTCCGGCTCTATAAGTTTTACCTGTGGAATATTCTCTTTTAAATAATCTCTGAGGAAATCAAGATTTCCCTTTATATACTCTCTTACGGCGTCCAGCCATTCCTGTCCGGACTCATAAGCAGCTCTTGCAGCTACAAGTCCCATAGTATTCATCTGTGAATATCCTGATTTTACTATCTCTTTTTTAAAGGCATCTTTCAGCTTCTTATTTTCTATAAAAATATTTGAAACCTGAAGACCGGCTATATTAAAGCTCTTACTTGGTGCTGTAGCAATTACCGAATTTGCGGCATATTCCTCTCCCAATGAAGCAAATACAGTATGCTTATTTCCGGGATATACAAAATCCGCATGAATCTCATCACTGAAAATCACCACATTGTGCTTTATACAGATATCACCTATTCTTTTTAACTCTTCCTTACTCCATACTCTTCCTACAGGATTATGTGGAGAGCAAAGTATAAAAAGCTTTACCTGATTTTCCACTATCTTCTTTTCAAACTCTTCAAAGTTCATCTCATATCTGCCGTCTTTTATTACAAGCGGAGAGTTGATAAGCTTTCTGTTATTACACAGTATCATCTCACTGAAAGGATAGTATACAGGTTGTTGTATAATAACACCGTCTCCCTCTTTTGAAAATGCCTTTACAGCCATTGCTATGGCATATACTACTCCCGGTGTCTTAACTAATGTACTTTTTTTAGGTTCCCATGAAAAGTTCTTTACAAACCAGTTCTTTACCACTTCAAAATAGTCTGATTGTACTTCAGTATATCCGTAGATTCCATGGTCCACTCTTCTTTGCAAAGCATCTGTAATAGGCTGTGCCACAGGAAAGTCCATATCCGCAACCCAGAGTGAAAGCTCGTCACCTTTTTTACCTCTAAGCTTTGCACAGTCAAACTTTAAACTGTCAGTTCCTTTTCTGTCTATAATCTTATCAAAATCGTACATATATCTCCTTATTATGCCAATGCTCTCTCCAAATCCTTTATAAGATCATCAACATTTTCTATTCCGACAGAAAGTCTTAGGAAGGTGTCTGTTATTCCAAGTTTCTCTCTTACTTCCACTGGAACATCCGCATGTGTCTGTATCATAGGGAAGGTAATCAAAGACTCTACTCCACCAAGACTTTCCGCATATTTTATTATTTCAATTTTTTCAAATGCATCTCTTGCAGTTTTGTTGGTGTCTGTTGTAAATGCAATCATTCCACCGAAACCTCTTGACTGAGATTTGTTTATCTCATATCCCGGATGTTCAGGCAAACCTACATAGTATACATTTGTAACCTTTTTATTTGTTTTTAGGAAATTTGCGATCTTTAATGCATTTTCCTGTATTCTGTCCATTCTTACAGCCAATGTTTTCAGTCCTCTAAGTACAAGGAAGCTGTCAAATGGTGAAAGGCTTGGACCTATTGTCTTATACATAAATCTGATTTTTTCAGATAATTCTTCATTTGCAGTACATATAAATCCTGCCAAAGTATCATTATGACCTGCAATATATTTTGTACCGCTGTGGATAACAATATCCGCACCGAGCTTTATCGGGTTTTGAAAATACGGGCTTAAAAATGTATTGTCAACAATCAACAAAAGATTATGTTCCTTTGCAATCTTTGCCATTTCCCTTATATCTGTAACAAGCATTGTAGGATTGCTTGGTGTTTCAATAAATATAGCCTTTGTATTCTCATTTATTGCATTCAGTACATTCTCAGGCTTTGTTGTATCCACATAGCTGAATTTTCTGCCTCTGTCAATTCCAAGTGTATTAAAGAGTCTGGTACTTCCGCCGTAAATATCCTCCTGAGATATAATATGGTCACCTGAATTAAAAAGCTCAAGTACCAAAGAACATGCCGCCATTCCGGTGGAAGTCGCCACCGTATCATAAGCACCTTCCATAGCGCTTATGCAGTCCTCAAGCTCCGTTCTTGTAGGATTTGATTGACGTGAGTAGTCATATCCCGTACTTTCGCCTACTCCCGGATGAGAGAAGGTAGCTGTCTGGAATATCGGCACTGTCATTGCACCGTATGCATGAGCATTCTTATCTTCATTTGGACTGTGTACACATAATGTTTCAATATTCATAAATTCACCTGACTTTTCTAAAAACTATTATTAACAATAGAAAATATTTTACAGTCTCATATTTTCTCGGTCAATAAGATGTTTTCTTGCTCTGGTTATAAGGAAAGCCTATATCTATAAATTATACTTATTCTTATATGCGATAATTGCAGCCACTGTCTTTGAATCCCTCAATTCTCCCTTGTAAATCAAATCCACCAAATCCTCAAGTGCCCACTCTTCCACATCAATGCTCTCATCCTCATCCAGATGCTGCTCACTCTTAATAAGATTTCTTGCCACAAAGATATCAATTTCCTCGTCACCGAAAGCAACCATAGTATCAATTCTTATCAGGAATTCAAGCTCATCCGGTGAAGCAACCTTATAACCTGTCTCTTCTTCAAGTTCTCTGAATGCACATATTCTTCTGGGTTCTTCTCTTGAATCAACCTTTCCTGCGGGAAGTTCAAGAGTATATCTGTTCAGCGCATTTCTATACTGACGTACCAAAAGTATCTTACCGTTTCCAAGTACAGGTACTACTGCAGCCGCGCCGTTGTGCTGTATATAATCCCATACAGCTTTTCTGCCGTCTATCAGCATGTGGTCTTTATATACCTTTACAATTGCTCCTTCATAAGCAAGTTCTCTTTTTTCTCTGATTATATCTCCCATGCTTTCTCCTTATCCGACTTTAATGTCTTTGCCATATTGTTTAAAAATTCAACCGCCTCATCCAGTCCCTCACTTGTATAATCAAAATAACGGTCTTTTTTCTTATCATCTTCAGTATGGTCAAAATTAAAGGGCTCAGGCCATACTGTCAGTTTCAGCTTGGCCTCGCCCCTCTTATCCTTTGGCGTAAAATTAACCTTTTCAAGCGGATCTCTTCCCAACCTGAATCTTACACCCTCCAGACTTCCTGTGAAATATTGGCCATAATCATAATATCCTATATTTAACAAGT
>CAKAQP010000038.1 GCA_916720285.1 uncultured Lachnoanaerobaculum sp.
CTTGTGACATTGTTCTCACATACAAGACCTGACGGTTCAAGCTATCGTACTTTAATGCCTTCAGGACTTATGACCTGGGGAGAAAATGTTGCAATGGGACAAAGAAGCCCTGAAAGTGTTATGGACTCATGGATGAACTCACAGGGTCATAGAGAAAATATACTAAGTGATGATTTCAGTTTAATAGGTGTAGGGTGCTATAGCGATGGCAGTACACTTTATTGGGTTCAAAACTTCGGTGCAAGAAGGTAAATACTTTATAAGTATCAAATTAAACCTATACTTTAAAGCAGTATTTTGCTTTAAGGTATAGGTTTTTTTACTAAAGACTATACTATATTTGTAAAGATTTTTTGACATTATGCAGATATGAAAATAAATACTATAAACCTATAGACAAAAAGGGTTTATAGTGATATTATCATCTCCATAAAATAAATGCAGAGATACAAAGAGTATCTTGGAGAGTAACATTATGGATTTTGAATTTATAAAACAGGTGTTTCCCTTATACGTGCATGCAGCCATACTGACATTGAAAATAGGTATATTGGGAATCATACTTGCAATAATTGTAGGGCTCTTATGTACACTTGTTTTACATAAGAAGATACCGGTACTTAGTCAATTGGTAAGTGTATATATTGAATTGAGCAGAAATACACCGCTTATCATACAGTTGTTTTTTATATACTACGGTTTGCCGAAGCTTGGGCTAAAGGTAGATGCCCTTGCATGTGGGGTATTCGGACTTGCATTTCTGGGAGGCAGCTATATGTGTGAGGCTTTCAGAAGCGGAATAGAAACTATAGATAAGATACAGGAAGAGAGTGCATTAAGTCTTGGACTTAGCCACAATCAGACACTATTTTATATTTTACTTCCGCAGGCTGTTTCAATAAGTACGCCTGCATTTGTAGCCAATATAATATTTCTTTTAAAAGAAACATCTGTGTTCTCGGCTATCAGCTTAATGGATCTTATGTTTACCGCAAAAGATTTGATAGGTTTGTATTATAAAACTGTTGAGAGCCTTGTACTGCTGGTATTTTTCTATTTAATTATATTATTACCGGTATCAATACTCGGTTCCTATGTAGAAAGGAGGGTACGATATGCCGGATTTGGGTCTTGATGTGATATTTAAAGGAAAGAATGCCATAAGACTTCTTGGCGGACTTGGTATAGCACTTAGAATCAGTTTAATATCTGTGCTTATCAGTATCCCCCTGGGTATCCTGGTCGGTATTTTGATGACTTTTAAAAATCCGATATTAAAAGCGGTGCTTAGGATATATCTTGAAATTATAAGAATAATGCCGCAGCTTGTACTTTTGTTTATAGTATTTTTCGGAAGTACAAGAGCACTTGGAATAGATATCTCCGCCGAACTTTCAGCAATCATAGTATTCAGCCTTTGGGGAACTGCGGAGATGGGAGATCTGGTAAGGGGAGCTATTACAAGTATTCCAAAGCATCAGTATGAGAGCAGTGAGGCACTGGGACTTAATAAGAAACAGACTTTTATCTACATCATTATACCTCAGACAATAAAGCGACTTATTCCGCTTTCAATTAACCTGATTACCAGAATGATAAAGACTACATCACTTGTACTTATGATAGGAGTTGTTGAGGTAATAAAGGTGGCACAGCAGATAACGGAGGCAAACAGAAATTCAAGCCCGAATGCGGCTTTCGGAGTATATCTGGTGGTGTTTATGATGTATTTTATCGCTTGTACCCCGATAAGTATGCTTGCAAGATATCTGGAAAAAAGAAATTAGTGTGAAGGAAGGAGAGAATATGCCGGCATTATTGGAAATAAACAATGTTGTAAAAAATTATGACGGAAAAAATGCTGTACTTGACGGTGTGAGCCTTGAACTGAACAAGGGAGAGGTAATAGTACTTATAGGGCCAAGCGGTTGCGGTAAGTCCACATTACTTCGATGTATAAACGGTCTGGAAGAGATACAGGGCGGAAGTATAAGCCTTGACGGAAAAGTCATTGACTATAAGCAAAATGATTTGACAAAACTCAGACAAAAAATAGGTATGGTTTTTCAAAGCTATGAACTTTTTCCACATATGACAATACTTGAAAATATCATTCTGGCACCTACAAAGGTAGCCGGAGTAGATAAAGAGAGTGCAAAGAAGGAGGCGACGGAGCTTCTTAAAAGAGTAGGTCTTGCACACAAATCAAATGCCTATCCTAGAGAGCTTTCAGGCGGACAAAAGCAAAGGGTGGCAATAGTAAGAGCTTTGGCAATGCATCCTGAGATTTTATTATTTGATGAGGTTACAGCGGCTCTTGACCCTGAGATGGTAAGAGAAGTGCTTGATGTAATGCTTGATTTGGCTAAACAGGGTTCAACGATGATTATTGTAACTCATGAGATGCAATTTGCGGAGGCGGTTGCCGACAGAGTATATTTCCTTGACAAAGGAAATATAGTGGAAACGGGTAGACCTAAGAGCTTTTTCACTTCACCGAAGACTGAAAGAGCAAGACAATTTTTGAATATTTTCGAATTTGAATCCATTAAGGATGATAAGGAAGAATATAATATATAGATTTTCATATAGGAGGAATATAAAATGAAAAAAGGTAAATTAATAGGATTGTTAGGTATTTTGGCTGCAGGAGCTTTGGCACTCAGTGCATGTGGTTCATCTTCAAAGAGTGCTGCTAAGAATAAATTCAGGACTTTAGATGAGATAAAGAGTGCGGGAACTATAAATATAGGTGTTTTCTCAGATAAGCATCCTTTCGGATATGTCGATGAGAACGGTGAGTATCAGGGATATGACATTTACTTCGGAAACAGACTTGCAGAGGATCTTGGTGTTAAAATCAATTATGTAAGTACAGAGGCCGCAAACAGAGTGGAATATCTTGAAACAGGTAAGGTGGATATTATACTTGCAAACTTTACAGTCACACCTGAAAGAGCGGAGGCGGTAGATTTTGCACTTCCATATATGAATGTAGGACTTGGAGTTATATCATCCGATAAAGAGCCTGTAACAAGCCTTGACAATTGGAAGGCCGAGGATGAGATGATAGTTATTTCAGGAACAACAGCCGAGACTTATATGATTAAGAATTACCCTGATATCAAGCTTCAAAAGTATGATACATATGCAAATGCCAAGAATGCGCTTTTAAACGGTTCAGGCAAGGCATGGGTAAATGACAATACTGAGGTTATCGCATTTGCAAAGAGCAATCCGGGATATACTGTAGGTATTGACAATCTTGGCGCTAAGGATACCATCGCACCGGCTGTAACAAAGGGAAATACTACATTACTTGAATGGATCAATACAGAGATTGAAAGTCTTGGAAAAGAGAACTTCTTCCACAAGGATTATGCAGAGACACTTACAGATACTTATGGCAGTGAATATGCAGATACTCTTGTAATAGAAGGCGGAAAAGCGGAATAAGGATTAAAGCGGGTTTTGGATAAAAGCCCGTTTTTTATTTATAAGTGTAAAAAATTAATATATAATATTAAGCAAATATTTTTGTAAGAGGTGTTATATGACTGTCAGTGAAGTAATGGAGAAGATGATAAAAGAAAGCAAGGGCAGCTTTAGGGATATCAATCATTTTTTAAAGGTATGGGGATATGCAAGAAATATAGGAAAGGGAGAGAATCTTGATGATAATACTCAAAAAACACTTGAAATAGCCGCTATAGTGCATGATATTTCCTGCCCTTCGCTCAGAGAAAAGTATGGTGAAGCGGACGGTAAAAAGCAGGAAGAGGTATCTTCACCGATGATTGGAAAATTTTTTGAAGATACAGATATATCAAAATCTATGCTGGACAGGATAGACTTTATGATAGCACATCATCATACATATACGGATATTGACGGCATTGATTTACAAATTTTATTGGAAGCCGACTTTTTGGTAAATGCAGATGAGATGAAGTTGAAAAAAGAAGCAATAGAAGAGATGATGAGAAAGGTTTTCAAAACGGAAACCGGTATAAGATATCTGAAATCCTTGTTTTTAGACAGATAAAATAAGAACCCTCTAAGTTTCAGAGGGCCCTTTTAATTCAGTATTCAGTTTTGTGAAGGTGGAAGTAAAACTACAAGCATCTGTGCCGTTTCAGTATAGTTATGCATTTTTTATATAACAGATTATCAATATTCGGATAAATAGTAAGATTCAATTCGCCGTTTACATATTCACCTAGGAAAATATCCTGTATGTTTTCAATGCCCTGTTCATTGATTGAAGAAAGCAACCATTTTTCATCGTGTCCGATAACCTCAAGTATATCTTGGTTTATTCTGCCGTTTGAAATAATAGGGAACTTAGGTGTAGCTGATTGCATATCTATAATGGTAAGCTTACCGTTAGTTTCCATTATTGCAGACTTTACCTCTTTTGTAGAAAAGAGTCCTTCCATCCGTATATGCAGCATAAGCTGGTCTGCAGATATTCCTACTTTGGCGCAGTTTTCAACATTTACCTTACCGTTTTTTATAAGGATAACGGGATTTCCGACTACCAATGACTTTACGGCCTTTATATTGACCAGCAATTTTACGATAATAACGACTAAAGACCAGATCAATATAAAAATAAGGAATGTTATGATGGAAATGGAAGTATTATAGATCACACCTCCGATAATTCCACCGAGTACATAGTTTTGTATCTGGTTTAGCGGAGTATTTATAGAGAACTCATACTTTCCAAGTATATGTATCTGTAAAATCATTACCATGATACCGAGAATAAATTTGATACCGACTAATAAATATATATTCATAAATTATCTCTCTCCGTTTATATATACATTATGATCTATAACATGTGTACGTTGTAAAGTATATGAGTTGTTGTCATCATTAAGATGCACGGTATAGTCCTCTTCATTGTAGCGGACTATAATACCGTCTTTTAAAGTGGTGGAATTTACCATTATTTCTTCAGGTGATACATGTGCATCCGTAGCTACACTCTCTATAAATTTTACAAATACATGTGACTGGGAAAAGTCTTTGTGGTTTTTAGTATAATTTTCCACATGAATTCCCAAAAGTATAAATGTAAAAACTGCAATGCCTATAGAAATGTCTCTGAGCCTTGTCTTCATTCTGTCTCTCATAAAGCGAAAACCGGTTATTATAACAACAGCTAAGAGTAGAATGATAAATGTGGATCTGATGATCATATTGGTAGACTGGTGCTCTATGATATAATCTAAAGTATAAAAATTCATATGATACTTGCCCTCCTTTTAATTATCTTTGTAATTTATAGCATAAACTATATTCGCAATCAATCTGTTTTATTATATAAAATATTTAAATATTAATAAAAACAGCATCCAATATATCAGTATACATCGGATGCTTCTATAAGTGCTTTTGTATATTCATTTTGAGGGCGGTGAATTATTCTGCTTGTCACATCTTTTTCCACTATATGACCGTCCTTCATCACGGCTACGTCATCACACATATAATGAACCAAAGATATATCATGGCAGATAAAAAGTATTGCCATTCCCAATTCATCCTTCAGTTCACCCAGCAGTGATATTATTTTTCTTTGAACTATCATATCAAGTGCCGAGGTGGCTTCATCACAGATAAGAAGTTTTGGTGAGCAGGCGATGGCTCTGGCAATAGCGGCCCTTTGACATTCACCTCCGCTGACTTCACCGGGATATTTACTATAGAAAGAAGAATCAAGACCACAGCGGTTTAAAAGAGATATCGCTTTGTTTTTATAATTACCTCTAAAACCGAAGTTTTTTAAATTTAAAACTATACTATCGCCAAGGCTTCTTATCGGATTAAAGCTCTCCCTCGGAAGCTGAAAAATCATTTGTAAATCTTTGTATATTCTCCTGTACTGTGAGGCTGAAAATTTACTGATACATTTGCCGTCAAATATAACTTCTCCGGATGTTACCGGTATCAAACCTGTTATTGCTCTTGCAAGTGTGCTTTTTCCTGAACCGCTTTCACCTACAACGCCAAGGCATCGTCCCGATTTTAATGTAAGATCGATATTTTCAATACTTGGCTTTTTCTCGCCGTCAAATTGTTTTGTAAGTTTGTTTATAATTAAAATATCATTCATATATACTCCGAAATAAAGAGATACCCTAACCGAAAGCGGAAAGTATCAGCTCCTTTGTGAAATCATTTTTAGGAGAGGAGAGTACGTCACATGTTTTTCCGTAATCAACCGTTTTACCGTTATTTAATACCAATATCCTGTCTGTGATACTTTTTGCTATTTTTATATTATGGGTTACAAGTATAACAGCTGTATTGTACTTTTCACGCAGTGATTTCAGCTCATTCACTATTTGCACAGCAACTATAGGATCAAGTGCACTGGTAGGCTCATCGGCTAAAATTAAAGAAGGTCTGTTCAGCATGGCAAGCGCTATACCCACTCTTTGATTCATACCGCCTGAAAGCTCAAATGGGTATGCTCTCAAAATCCTTTTCGGGTCAGGTAATGAGAGGTTTTCAAAGATGCCTGTTGCAATATCAAGAGCTTCTTCTTTTGAAATCTGTTTATGTGCTTTCATACTTTCAAAAACAGTGTCACCTATAGTTTTTAAAGGATTGGTATGAATACCGGATTCCTGAAAAACCATACTGATACGATTACCGCGAATTCTCCTCATTTCAGAAGCATTAAGTGATAACAGATCTTCGTTTTCAAAAAAAATATTACCGGAAAGTACTTTGGGGCCTGAAAGCCCCAAGATACTCTTTAGCAATGTGGATTTTCCACAACCGCTGTTTCCGACTACACCCAGAATTTCACCGGAGTTAAGAGAAAATGACAGATCATATAAAACTTGTCTTTTTTCATATGAAATATTTATATTCTCAAATTTCAAAAGTTCTTTCATTATTCGATTACCAGATCCTTACTGAATTCATAATAGTCACTTGGCATAGGAGTAAGACCTTTTATATTTTTCTTGCTTACAAGACTCATCTGTAAGTGTGAAACGAATATAAAACCGCAATCATCCACTAAAATATCGCTCATCTTTTTTGCAATCTCTTCACGTTTTTCACTTTCAAATGTTGTGGAAAGATTTTTTGCAAGTTCGTCAAGTTCGGCATTTGAGTAATGTCCTCTGTTCTTTGGTGACTCGGTAAGAGAAGTCATATCAAAGAAATATCCCTTGTTTCCGGTAGGATTTGTAACCATTGCACTGCCGAAGATATCCCATGTAGTGCTGTCCTTCATCACCTCAAGATAATTCTCCGTACTGTTTATATTAAGCTTGATACCGATATCCTTTAAGTTTGCCTGTATACTTTGTGCAAGTATAGGAAGCTCGGTTCTTCCCGGATATGTGATGTAGTTAAGTTCTAAATTTTTGCCGTCCTTATCTACATATCCGTCATTATCACTGTCACTCCATCCTGCGTTTGCAAGTAACTCCTTTGACTTTTCAGGAGAAAAACTGTATGTCGGGTTTTCGCTATCCTTCATAGGGAACGGTCCGTTTGCAACTTTTCCATGACCGCCAAGCAAAACATTTACAAAGCCTTCTTTATCGATGGCCATAGCTATGGCGGATCTGATGTTTTTATCTGTGAGAAGTTCATTGTCAAAGTTTAACTGCAGGAAGAATGCTCTGCTTGTGGCCACAGAGTTTATATTATAATTGTCATTTTCAAAAAGCGGGTAGCTTGCATAAGGAAGTCCGGAGGTTGCATCAAGTTCTCCCGACTGAAGTCCCATAGTCAATGTGTCACCGTCTGTGATAGACTTTACGGTGATGTTTTTCTTTGATACTTCACCGCCCCAGTAGTCATCTCTTGATACGAGGCTTATTTCACTGTCAGACACTGCGGTTGCTTTGTAAGAACCTGTACCTGAAACATTCTTACTTGCATCCACACCTGCCTGCATATCTATAATTGCGGTATAAGGTTCCGCAAGGAAGTTTAAAAGAGCCGGATTCGGTTCAGTAGTTACAAATGTGAGTGTTTGACCGTCAGCCTTTATTTCCTGTATCTTCATATCCTTAGGTGCTCTGTCATGTACCGCTATCAAATCTTCAAAACATTCTTTTGCAGCGGCTGCATCAAGCTTTCTGCCTGATGAAAAATTTATGCCGTCCTTAATCACAACTTCAAGAGTATTATCATCTAAGAACTTGTAAGATTCGGCAAGCCATGGTACAAGCTCTATATCTTCATTTAATCTGAACAATGTCTCTCCGACACCATATCGTACACAGCTCCATCCCGAGTAATCCTCATGTGGATTAAGACCTGCATCGGACATACCCACACCGTAACTGCCGGTGCCGTATACAAGAGTCTTTGCAGTATCGGAAGTATCGGATGAAACTGACGAGGTTTTGGAACCTGCCGAGCTCTCAGACAAAGTTTTTGAAGAAGAGGTGCACGCACCCAGAAGCAGAGCGGCACTGAAGGCAACAGAAAGTAATTTTATTTGTTTTTTCATGTATGTAAAAACTCCTTTATATATTTACGGATAAACATCTGTTTAACCGTTTATTTGCTGTTTAATAATTTCAAAAGTATATTAATTTATATGTTGAAGTAATCTCTAAGTGATTCACCGAATATATTGAATATAGAGACTGTGATAAAGATGGCAATTCCCGGTGAAAGTGTGATCCATGGAGTTAGCTGAAGCAAACTCCTGCTTTCACTTATCATGCTTCCCCATTCAGGAGTGGGAGGGGTGGCACCAAGTCCCAAAAATGACAGGGCGGACATTTCCATAAGGCTTGTACCTATATCAAGGCTTGCCGTCACTACTATCGGTCCTATAATATTTGGAAGTATTTCCGTAAATACTACTTGTATCGTATCACTGCCGCTTATTTTTGCGGCATTTATATATGTGGAGGTTTTTGTAGACAGTACAAGACCTCTTGAGAGTCTTGCATATCTTGGCCATCCCACGGAGGCAAGCGCTATTATCGCCCCGAATACACCGCTTTTAAAAAGTCCTGCAGTTGCAATTGCAAGCACAAGTCCCGGAAACGCCAAAAATATATCCGATACACGCATAAGTAAAGTATCTGCAATTCCTCCGAGATATCCGCAAAAGATTCCGATTACCACACCGATAACAGCCATCAAAAGTACTACCGCCAAAGCTGAAAATATACTGATTCTTGATGCGGCAATCACTCTTGAAAACATATCTCTGCCATATATATCAGTTCCCATTATATGAGGAAAGGACGGAGGAGATTTTGCCGTCATCAGGTTTTGTGCTGTGATATCAAACGGTGTAAGCATTGGAGAAAAGAATGCAAATATAAGCAGTGCAATCACCAAAAAAGACGGAAAGATTAATTTTTCAGTTCGCATATTTTCCACCTCCGATTCTAAGTCTCGGATCCAAGAAATAATATGAAATATCCGACATTAAATTTATAAATACATATATAAAAGCCATCCACAGTACATAAGCCAAAATCACAGGATAGTCACGTAAATTTATAGATTCAATAGCCAGCTTTCCGATTCCGTCCCACATGAAGATACTCTCAACAATGGAGCTTCCGCCAAGCAGACTTCCGAAACTCAGTGACATCAATGTGATGAGAGTGAGAGATGTAAGCCTCAGTACATTAAAGAATATGATTGTATTTTCTTTTATACCTCTGGCTCGTGCTCCGGTCACATAAGGTTTTGAGAGCTCCGATATAATAAGTGCACGAATCTGCCTTATATACTTTGCGCTCATTGCCAGTGCAAGAGTAAGTGTGGGAAGTATCAGACTTTTTATACTTGTTCCCTGTGAGATTACCGGAAGAAGCTTTAACTGTAATGCAAATATATATGAAAGCACAAGCGCCACAAAAAAGTTGGGCAGAGAATTGCCTACAAATGACAGCGCTTTTATAATATTGTCAAATACAGAGTTTTTCTTTACCGCTGAAAGTATACCAAGCGGCAGGGAGATAATTAGGGTAGTAAGTAAAGAGCTGATACTCAGTAAGAGAGTATTCGGTAATTTAGAGAAAATATAGCCAAATACCGGCTTGCCCGATACATAGCTGATACCCATATCACCTTGAATCACCCCCAAAAGCCAGCTGATATATTGAACTATAAAGGGACGGTTTAAACCAAGTTCTTCTCTCTTTTGATTTATAAGTTCCGGAGAAAGTACTCCACCTATGGCTTCATATCTTACCGCCACCGCATCGCCGCCTGTAAAGTATATAAGTGCAAAGGATATAAAGCTTATACCTATAAGTATAGGAATTAATGATAATAATCTTTTTAAAATATATTTAAACAATTTTTCCACCAAGAAAAGGTAAAATTTATTTGTTTAAGCAAAGCTGTAAACATGATAATAGAATATAAAAGAGAAAGGGATATGTCAAGAGAAAATGAAAATGAGTTTCAAATTTAAAAAGGCCTTATTTTACAATATAAAGTATTGAAAAATAAAGCCTGTATTTTTATCTTATATATAAAACCGAAGGATCGAATGAGTTTGTATCTTTCACACCTGTATACATCATAAGCTCTGAAAGTTCTTCATTCATTTTGTTTATTTTTTCAATGACGCCGCTTTCACCCTCCTTTAAAAGTGGAGAAAGTATCCCCCTGCCGACAGATACGGCATCTGCACCAAGTGCCAAAGCCTTGTAGGCATCATATCCTGTATCTATTGAACAGTCTACAAATATCTCCATACCGCTTATTTCATTCTTTATATCGGGAAGTATCATAACGGGAGGTATACCGAAAGGAATGCGACCGTGGTGGTGAGATACTACTATAGCACTGCAGCCCGCCTGTTTTGCCTTTGCGGCATCTTGAAGCGATAAAACTCCTTTAGCCACAAAAGGTATTTTTGCAAATTTTGCATATTCTTCCAAATCGCTTTGAGTAACCGGACCCATTGCTATACCGTCAACTATATCATATTTCCCGTCCGTTCCGGGAACATGGTCAATATCCACACCCACAGCGACGGCACCGCATTTTTTTGCAAACTCTATCTGCTCAAATATTATATCATGGTCGGCAAAAGGTTTTATAATTCTGACAGTTTTGGCTCCTGTATCCGCTATCTCTTTAAATTCGTCATCCGGCTCCATGCCTACCCAATTGAGTATATTTAAGCTCTTTGCAGCCTTTGCATATTCAAGCATAGGCTTTTTGCCGTCCTTGCCGACCTTATTCAAATGAGAAAAAGCAGGCATCATTATCGGAGAGTCAAATTCAGTCCCGAATATTTTTTTATGCTTATCGGGAAGTATTGCGTCAATGATTCTCATCTCCACAAGAATATTATTTAAATAGTTTCTGTTGTGCACATTTGCGTCTTCCGCCTTACCGCTTGTTACAGGAATAAGTCCTGCAGGCCCCGGCCATTTTACATTTTCCGACATAATTATCCTTTCTAAAAATATATTATTATTATGTAATATTTATATTGCTTTTAACTCAATAATACCACAGTTGAAATTTTTTTTGCAAATTTTCGTTGATTTTTCCTGTTTAATATTCATACCGTTTCTTACACCATGTGGTAATAAAGTCGTTGACCAAGCACAATATATTGTGTATACTATGAATTCGAGAGAGTTATATACTCTTAAAAAGGTACTTATAAGAACTGCGACAATAAGCAGATACTATGTAATAATAAAGAGAGGTTACCGACATGAGGATCATTAAAAGAAGCGGCGCTGAAGTTGATTTTGATATTTCAAAAATTATTGCTGCAATCTATAAAGCAAATGCTGTAGTAGGTGAAGATGATAAATTAAAGAAAGCCCAGGTTGACCGTATTGCCAATACTGTAGAGAATCAGTGCATGAGTATGAACCGTGCAATGAGCGTGGAAGAGATACAGGATATGGTAGAGGACGGCATCATGAGAGAGAATGCTTATGAGGTAGCCAGAAGATATATTACATACAGATATGTCCAGAGCATAAAGAGAAAACAAAATACAACAGATGATAAGATATTGGCACTTATAGAATGTGACAATGAGGAAGTAAAGCAGGAGAACTCAAATAAGAATCCTACTGTTGCCTCAGTGCAAAGAGATTATATGGCGGGAGAGGTTTCAAAGGATCTCACAGAAAGAATACTTCTTGATACTGAGATAGTGGAAGCTCATAAGGCAGGTATACTCCATTTCCATGATGCGGATTATTTTGCACAGCATATGCACAACTGTGATCTTGTAAACCTTGAGGATATGCTTCAAAACGGAACCGTGATATCAGGGACATTTATAGAGAAGCCGCACAGCTTTTCAACAGCCTGCAATATCGCTACACAGATAATTGCACAGGTTGCTTCAAGCCAGTATGGCGGGCAGAGTATTTCTCTTACACATCTTGCTCCTTTTGTGGATATAAGCAGACAGAAGATCCGTGATGAAGTGGAAGCCGAGATGTACGGATTAAATGTGTCTACTGAAAGAAAAGAAGAGATTATTGAAAAAAGACTTCGCAGAGAAATTACAAAGGGTGTACAGACCATACAGTATCAGGTAGTTACTTTGATGACTACAAACGGTCAGGCTCCTTTTATTACAGTATTTATGTACTTAAATGAAGCCAAGGACGAAAGAGAAAAAGAAGATCTTGCACTTATCATTGAAGAGATGATAAGACAGAGATATCAGGGTGTGAAGAATGAGGATGGTGTATGGGTAACACCTGCATTCCCAAAACTTATCTATGTTTTAGAAGAGGACAATATTCGCCCGGGAACAAGGTATTATCATCTTACAAAGCTTGCTGCAAAATGTACCGCAAAGAGACTTGTACCTGATTATGTTTCGGAAAAGAAGATGTTTGAGTATAAGGTGGATAAAAACGGCAACGGAAATTGCTATACACCTATGGGATGCAGAAGCTTCTTAACACCTTATGTGGATGAGAACGGCAAGCCTAAATACTACGGCAGATTCAACCAGGGTGTTGTTACTATAAATCTTGTAGATGTGGCACTTTCATCAGGCGGAGATACTACAAAGTTTTGGAATATCTTCGAGGAAAGACTTGAACTTTGCCATCGTGCACTTAGAGCAAGACATGAGAGATTAAAGGGAACACCTTCAGATGTTGCACCGATACTCTGGCAGCATGGAGCCCTTTCGAGATTAAAGAAGGGTGAGTCGATAGATAAGCTTCTGTATGGGGGATATTCAACCATAAGTCTTGGATATGCAGGACTTTATGAATGTGTAAAGTATATGACCGGAAAGAGCCATACAGATGATGTGGCAAAGCCTTTTGCACTCAGTGTAATGCAGAAGATGAATGATAAATGTAATGAATGGAAGCAGGCGGAGAATATTGATTATTCGCCATACGGTACACCGCTTGAGTCCACAACATATAAATTTGCCAAGGCACTTCAAAAAAGATTCGGTATTATAGAAGGTATAACAGATAAGAATTACATTACAAACAGCTATCATGTACATGTATCTGAGAATATTGATGCATTTACAAAGCTTAAGTTTGAGAGTGAATTCCAAAAACTTTCACCGGGCGGTGCCATCAGTTATGTAGAAGTTCCGAATATGCAGGATAACCTTGAGGCGGTAATGAGTTTGCTTGGATTTATCTATGACAATATAATGTATGCCGAGCTGAATACCAAGTCAGACTACTGTCAGGAGTGTGGATTTGACGGAGAGATAAAGATCGTTAAAGATGCGGGTAAGCTTGTATGGAAATGCCCGAAATGCGGAAATACGGATCAAAGTAAGCTTAATGTGGCAAGAAGAACCTGCGGTTATATAGGAACACAGTTCTGGAACCAGGGAAGAACTCAGGAGATTGCGGACAGAGTACTGCACTTATAAAATTGAATATAAAGTTTAAAAGCTGTTGCACTAAAATGCGGCAGCTTTTTTAATGCAAAAAGGGACTGTCAGGAAATAAGTAATTTTACTTCTCGCAGAGCGAAATAGAAATATCCTGACAAATACAAGGCGTTTTGGCTTTGTTACTTTGTCAGGATATTTTGTTCCTGTCTTTGACAGTTTCAAAACTTAAAATGTCCCTGAAACCCAGTGTTTTACCGGGTTTCAGGGTATTTTTATTTCGTTTTGAAACTTAAAAAATAGTATTTTAAAAACTAAAAATTTATGTACAATTGACTTAACTAGAGCTAAACCATTGATACAATTGAATTAGAAGCATAAAGTACACTCATTAAGCAGTGTACTTTATTGTTTGTTTTGTACATTATTTGTTGATTGCTTAATCAATACTACATCTCTATCAGGC
>CAKAQP010000039.1 GCA_916720285.1 uncultured Lachnoanaerobaculum sp.
ATATTGCTACATTATTTACAATGTGCAGAGACTATGGACGGAGCATCGGATTTAAGGGTGATTTCTATATCGAGCCAAAGCCGAAGGAGCCTATGAAACATCAGTACGATTTTGATGCAGCAACAGCAATAGGATTCTTGAGAAAATATGGACTTGATAAGGACTTTAAGATGAATATTGAGGCAAATCACGCTACATTGGCAGGACATACATTCCAGCATGAGCTTAGAGTGTCTGCAATTAACGGTATGCTCGGATCAGTAGATGCAAATCAGGGCGATACATTACTTGGATGGGATACAGATCAGTTCCCTACAAATGTATATGACACTACTCTTGCAATGTATGAGATCTTAAAGGCAGGCGGTTTAAGCGGTGGATTAAACTTTGATTCAAAAAACCGTAGACCAAGTAATACAGCTGAGGATATGTTCTATGGATTTATTGCAGGTATGGACACATTTGCACTGGGACTTATCAAAGCCGCACAAATAATTGAAGACGGCAGAATAGATGAATTTGTTAAGGAGAGATATTCAAGCTATAACTCAGGAATCGGTGAGAAGATAAGAAATAAATCAGTTACATTGGTAGAATGTGCTGAATATGCTTTAAAGATGAAGAAACCTGAATTACCTGAGTCGGGAAGACAGGAATATCTTGAGACTGTAGTAAATAATATATTTTTTAATTCAAAATTATAAAAATACCTGATAAGGGACGTTAAAATCAGGTTTATATAAGGAGGATAAAATGAAAATGAAAAAATTATGTGCGTTTGTAGCAGCCGGTATGTTAGCTTTATCACTGGTGGCATGTACTGACGGAAATGAGCCTGCAAAGACAGCAACAGAGCAGACACAGGCAGAGAGTACCAAGGCGGAAGGCGACTCCAAAGAAGCAAAGACTATGGGTGGAAAAATAGGTATATCAATGCCTACTAAGTCTCTGGAGAGATGGAATCGTGACGGTTCTTACCTTGAAAAAGAGTTTGAAAAAGCAGGCTATAAGGTTTCACTTACTTACTCAGATAACAAAATCGATCAACAGGTAAAAGATATCGAGGGACTTATTGCTGATAAGGTTGATTTGCTTGTAGTTGCCGCAATAGACGGTGAATCACTTGCACAGGTACTTGCTGAGGCAAAGGGACAAAATATTCCTGTTATTGCATATGACAGACTTATCATGAATACAGATGCAATATCATACTATGTTTCTTTTGATAACTACACTGTAGGAAAACTTCAGGGTGAGTTTGTGGCAGAGAAACTCGACCTTGCCAATGCAGGTGATAAGAAGTTTAATATTGAGTTTACAGGTGGTGATCCTGCAGATAATAATGCAAAGTTTTTCTTTAACGGTGCAATGGATGTTATAAAGCCATATATTGAAAAAGGAACAGTTGTAGTTCCTTCAGGACAGACAACATTTGAGCAGGTTGGTACTGCACAGTGGGATACATCAAAGGCATTATCCAGATTCCAGAATATCTTGGGTTCATATTACTCAGACGGTACACAGCTTGATGCGGCTGTATGTTCAAATGACTCTACGGCTTTAGGTGTAACACAGGCTATTCAGTCAGATTATGCAGGAAGTAATGAGATAATAATTACAGGTCAGGACGGAGATGAGGCAAACCTTGCAAATATCATTGACGGAAAGCAGACAATGACAGTTTATAAGGCTGTTGCAAATGAGGCAGTTGCTACACTTAACCTTGGTGAAGCTATATTAAATAATGAAAAACCTGATGCATCACTTATCGAAAAATCAGGCTGGAGCTTTGATTGTACATATGATACATCATCATATGACAATGGAGCGGCTGTAATACCTTCATATCTATTGGTTCCGGTTACTGTAACAAAGGACAATATTCAAAAGGAACTTGTTGATACGGGATATTACACAATGGGAAGTGATGGTTATCCACATCCTGTACAGTAAATTACCGCAGGCTCCGGGGAATCTTTGCGGAATATTATCGTAGATAACGATATAAGACTATAATATTGCCTTATATGGCGGAAAGGCGGATGTATTGAAAGATTATATTTTAGAAATGAAAAATATTACAAAGGAATACCCCGGAGTAAAAGCTTTAAATAATGTAAATCTGAAGATCGAAAGAGCAAGTATTCATGCATTGGTAGGAGAGAACGGAGCCGGAAAATCCACTCTGATGAATATTCTCTCCGGAACCATTGCACATAATGAGTATACAGGTCAGATTCTCTACAACAATAAAGAATGTAAATTTCAAAAGATACATGACAGTGAAAAGCTTGGTATAGTAATAATACATCAGGAATTGGCCCTTATACCGGAGCTTACAATTGCTGAAAATATGTTTCTTGGAAATGAAAGAAAAAACAGATTTGGTGTGATAGATTGGAATGAGACTTTTCATCAGGCTGACGTAGCTATGAAAGCTGTAGGCTTAAATGAAAATACACAATCTCTTATAAAGGATATCGGAACCGGAAAACAGCAACTTGTAGAGATAGCAAAGGCTATATCAAAAGATGTAAAGCTTTTAATTCTGGATGAGCCGACATCTTCACTCAATGATGAGGATTCAAGGATGTTACTTGATATGCTCATACGTTTTAAAAAAGAAAAAGGAATTACATCAATTATTATTACACATAAATTGCAGGAAGTTGCATATGTGGCCGATGAAATAACAGTAATAAGAGACGGAATGACAATTGAAACTATTGATAACTCGGATCACCTTATAAATGAAGAACGCATTATAAAAGGTATGGTTGGACGTGAGCTTGAAGACAGGTATCCCGCAAGAGAACATGTAATAAGTAATGAAATAATGTTTGAAGCAAGGGATTGGTCTGTATATCATCCGATATACACTGAAAAATGTGTTGTAAATAATATAAGTTTTTATGTAAAAAAAGGTGAAGTCGTAGGTTTTTCAGGATTGCAGGGCGCAGGAAGAACGGAACTGGCCAAATCACTTTTTGGAAAGAGTTATGGCAGTCGTATTTCGGGTCGTGAATTTATTGCAGGTAAAGAGGTCTTTCTCAACAGCTCCAGAGATGCAATTGTTAACGGTCTGGCATATGTAACAGAGGACAGAAAAACTGACGGATTGATACTTTCTGAAACAATTGCGAAGAATACCACTTTGGCAAGAATGGAAAAAATTGCAGATAAAAGGGGCATTGTAGATGTTTCAAAGGAAAACATGGTTGCAAATGATTATGTAAAAGCCATGAAAACAAAAACACCTTCTGTTTTACAAAAGGTTGGAAATCTTTCAGGCGGTAATCAGCAAAAAGTTCTTTTATCAAAGTGGATGTTTGCGGGACCTGAAGTTTTATTCCTTGATGAGCCTACCAGAGGAATAGATGTCGGTGCAAAATATGAGATCTATTCCATTATCAATGATATGGTAAGTCAGGGTAAGTCAGTTGTAATGATTTCATCAGATCTTACAGAGCTTTTAGGTATGTGCGACAGAATTTATGTTATGAACGAAGGTAAGATAACCGGAGAGTTTAGTGCCGAGGAAGCTACACAGGAAAAAATAATGAGTACGATCCTAAAATCAGATCGTGCTGCAGTTAATTAGGAGGTAAAAATGAATGCAAATAAATTTGTAAAAAAATATACAATGGTACTTGCTTTGCTTGTAGTTTTTGTATTCTTTACATATCTTACAGGTGGTAGACTTCTTCTTGCACAGAACATTTCAAATCTATTGTTACAGAATGCATATGTTCTTATAATGGCTTGCGGTATGCTTTTATGTATACTTACCGGCGGTAATGTCGATCTGTCTATAGGATCCACATTATGTCTGTCTGCCGCACTCTCAGCCAAATTACTCAGTATGGGAATAAGCCCTTTTGTTGCTATATTGGCTTCAATTGCAGTTGCATGTGTTATAGGTGTATGGCAGGGATGGCTTATAGGATATATTCATATTCCGCCTTTTATCTGTACACTTGCGGGTATGTTCCTTTTTAGAGGTATTGCAAGAGTTATTTTGGATTCAAAGACTGTTCCTATAATGGATAAGAAATTCCTAAGTCTGTTTACATCATATATCCAAATTCCGGGACTTGATGTAAACCAGAGAGTTATTTCTTCTATGGTTGTTGGAATAATAGTTGCAGCAGCAATTACAGCATATACTTTTATGACTGAGAGAAAAAAGGTTAAAAAAGGATATGAAACTGCAGGTTTCGGATTAACCGCTGCAAGAGTTTGTATATTTGACCTTGTAATATTATTCTATGCATATAAGCTTATGAGTTATAAGGGTATTCCTATAATGCTTATTTGGATTTTGGTTGTAGTTGCTATTTTTGCATTTATTACAAGTTCAACAGTATTTGGAAGATATTTCTATGCTGTGGGCGGTAATGAAAAGGCTACAAGGCTTTCAGGTATAGATCCGAGAAGAGTGTACTTCTGGGCATATTTTCTTATGAGTATTTTGGCAGGACTCTCAGGACTTTTAGTAGTAGCACGTATAGGTTCTGTAGATGGAAACATGGGCAGTTCCTATGAGATGGATGCTATTGCATCATGCTTCATAGGTGGAGCATCCGCTTATGGTGGTTCCGGAACCGTACAGGGAATAATGATTGGTGCAATTCTCTTGGGTGTTATAAATCAAGGTATGTCAATTCTCGGACTTCCGGATCAGTATCAATACATTGTTAAAGGTGCTGTACTTTTGGGCGCGGTAGTATTTGATGTAGTATCAAATCATAAAACAGGAAAAACATAAAATATAGTGGGCTATTATACAGTTTTGTATATAGCCCGTATTTGCATGTGTAAATCTAGAAAGGGGGATTAGGTGTTTGACAATATAGTTTCCAGAAAAAATACAAATTGTGCTAAATGGGATGAGATAATAGCAGATTGCGGAGTGGATGATTTGATTCCTCTTACAGTTGCCGACATGGATTACAGAGTAGCACCGGAAATTATGACAGCTGTTATAGAAGCTGCAAATCATGGAATATACGGATATACAAATGTAAGCGATAAATATATAGAACTGTCAAAAAAATGGGCAAAAAATAATTACGGTTTTAATCCTGAAAATGAGTGGATAGTTTATTGTCCCAGAATAATTCAGGCAATATCTTTGATAATACAAAACTATACAAAAAAAGATGATAAAGTTTTGGTATTTACACCACTCTATGATCCTATTCAAAATGCCGTACGCATCAATGACAGAGAATTGGTAGAATGTTCATTGAGCTTAAAAGACGGACATTATGAGATAGACTTCAAGGACTTTGAAGATAAGATAAAGAGTGGAGTGAAAATATTTATTACAGTATCACCTCATAATCCTGTGGGGAGAGTGTGGACTGAAGATGAAATAAAACAGACTGTGGAAATATGTAAGCGCCACAATGTACTTATAATATCCGATGAAACACATGCCGACTTTATCTGGAAGGGAAAATTCATATCTTATGCATCTTTCTATGATATTTATGAGAATATAATAATAGGATTATCAACATCAAAGAATTTTAATATTGCAGGACTTGAGGCCAGCAATATAATTATTAAAAATGAAAAATTGAGAAATTTCTTTAAAAAACTGCTTAGACAGGGCGGAATACATAATCCGAGTTATTTTTGTATACCGGCTGTTATAGCAGCTTATGAATACGGTGAAGAATGGCTTAATATTGCAAAAGAAAAAATAAAAGAGAACATGGATATCATAAAGAGCTTCTTTGAAAATGATATGAAGGGCTTTACGGTAATTGATTCTGAAGGAACTTTCCTGTCATGGGTTGATTACAGAGCATTAAATATTACAGAAGATAAATTTAAAGAGCTTATGATAGAAAAGGCTCATATAGCATTTTCACTTGGTAGCGGATATGGTGAGGACGGAAGAGGATTTTTCAGAGTAAATGCCGCTTTACCTAAAAAATTACTGGAAGAAGCTTTATTCAGATTTAAAAACAACATAGATTGGGAGATATATTATGAGTAAGACAAAAAGAAAACCTACAGTACTTCAAGCATTGTTTCCTATACTTGCAATGCTTATAATACTTGGTGTGGGAATCGCATTTTTAGATTTACCTGCCGAGCCTTTAATTGTTTTGGCTGCGGTGGTATCAGGTATACAGGCGATATTCCTTGGATATTCATATGATGATATAATGAATGAGATAGCAACTAAAATCTCAAAGGTTTGGGGAGCATTGTTAATTCTTATAATCGTTGGATTTATGATAGGTTCATGGATGCTTGGCGGTACTATACCTATGCTTATTTATTATGGACTAAAGCTGATAAGCCCTAAATATCTTGCACTTACAGCATTTATACTCACAGCCATAGTATCGGTACTTACAGGTACATCATGGGGTTCAGCAGGAACAATAGGTGTAGCATTTATGGGTGTAGCTATAGGAATGGATGCTAACCTTGCATTGGTTGCAGGTGCAGTGGTTTCAGGAGCATATTTTGGAGATAAGCTCTCACCTCTTTCAGATACTACAAACCTTTCATCTGCAGTTTGTGGAGTGGATCTTTATGAGCATGTATACAATCAGATGTGGACAACAGGAAGCGCCGCTGTTTTGTCTATAATATTCTACTTTATAATGGGACAGGTAGGTGCAGGAAAAAATGTTGTTGTACCTGAAACCATAAATATACTTACAGGTACACTTGATCAAATGTTTAACTGGAATATTTTGTTGCTTGTTCCTCTTGTAATAGTACTTGTAGGGTCGATTACAAAGAAACCTACAATTCCTGTTATGCTTTTGGCATCAGCTATTGCTCTTATAAATGCTGCAGTATTTCAGGGTGCGGATCTTAAGAGTATAGTAGATGTTACATTAAACGGATTTAATGTAGAGATGATTGGAATGACTAAGGACGAGGTTGCACCGGAACTTATAAGACTTCTTCACAGAGGCGGTATGATGTCGATGATGAATACACTTCTCATTGCTGTATGCGCTATTTCTTTTGCAGGTACTATGAGTGTAACAGGCGCTTTAGAAGTTGTTATTTCAAAGATGCTTGAAAAGATTAACTCAACATTTAAACTTGTTGCTTCAACAATAGTTACATGCCTTATAATTACAGGTGTTACAAGTAACGGTCAGGTATCTATTTTGATGCCGGGTGAAGCTTTTAAGGATGCCTATATTAAGATGGGCTTGCATCCGAAGGTATTATCAAGAACACTTGAGGACTCTGTTACATGTACGGAATGTTTGATTCCATGGACAGCGGCAGGTGCCTATATGGCAAGTACACTTGGTGTAGATACATTACATTATCTGCCATATGCAATATTGAATTATTCAGGTATGATATTTGCACTTGTATTGGCATTTACAGGAATCGGTATCGTAAAACTTAATAAGAAATCAAAATAATAAATCAAAGATGTCGGGCGCTTATACCCGACATTTTGCTATTTTTTCCTCCTCTCTTTTAATTTTATACAATATTTGATATAATCAATAATTATAGAAAATAAGGAGGCTTTTATGGCTGATACAATTAATATAAAAGATAATTACGAAGAAGAGACAAATGAAAACGGAAGACTTGGTGAGGTAAAGATTGCCGATGAAGTTGTTGCCGTTATTGCAGGTATTGCCGCTACAGAGGTAGAAGGCGTAGACTCAATGGCAGGAAATCCTACTAAAGAAATAGTAGGTAAACTTTCAGGAAGTAAGACTGCAAAGAGTATGAGAGGAGTTAAGGTAGAGGTAAATGATGATAAGGTTTGTGTTGACCTCTCAATCAATGTAAGTTACAACTACAATATTCCTGAAGTAAGTGAGAAAGTACAGGAGAGAGTTAAGAATGCTATCGAGAATATGACAGGACTTACAGTACTTGAGGTTAATATTAAGATAGCATATGTTGTAGCAGACTAATGAGACCTTTTTCAAGTACTTATATAAGAAAGATAGCAACTTTTGGAATGCTGACGGCTTTGGCAATGGTACTTGGTTTTGTTGAAACATTGATACCTATAAATTTAGGTATACCCGGCATGAAGTTAGGGCTTGCAAATCTGATTGTGATTATTGCTTTTTATTTGTTTGATGTAAAAACAGGAGTAATAGTTTCACTACTTAGAATTGTCTTGATAGCTATGACTTTTGGAAATATTTCAATGATGTTTTATTCTATATCGGGAGCCACACTTAGTTTGATTTGTATGATTTTAGCAAAAAAAATTAAAGGCTTTTCCATGGTAGGTATAAGTATCATTGGGGGTATAATGCACAATGTCGGACAGATAATCTGTGCGGCTTTTGTGGTAAGAACAAACGGAGTATTCACATACCTGCCTTTACTTATGATTGCAGGTGTGGTAAGCGGTATGCTTATAGGAATAGCGGCATCACTTGTTATAGTTAGAGTAAAACCTTATATACGCAAATAGCTTATTATAAGTAGATGTAAAGCATTCATAATTTAAATATATTATTAAACAAAGTTACATTGCAAGTTTGATTTTATAATCAGGCTTGCTTTTTAGAGATTTTAGAATGGAGATAAAATGGCAAATACAAAGATTGATGTGGTTTCAGGTTTTTTAGGTGCAGGAAAAACTACTTTTATAAAGAGACTTGTTGAAGGAAATAAGGACAAAGGAAAAACAATAATAATAGAGAATGAGTTCGGTGAAATCGGTATAGACGGAGGCTTTTTAAAGAATTCCGGAATTGAGATCAGAGAAATGAACTCAGGATGCATTTGTTGTTCTTTGGCAGGAGATTTTGAGGCATCTTTAAGAGAACTCTTATCAACTTATGAGCCGAACAGAGTTATTATAGAGCCGAGTGGCGTAGGCAAGCTTTCAGATGTATTGAAGGCTGTTTCGGACGTTGAAAAAGATTTGCCTGTAGAGTCAAATTCTGCCGTAACGGTTGTTGATGTTAAAAAGTGCAAGATGTATATGAAGAATTTCGGTGAGTTCTTTAACAACCAGATTCAGTTTGCAAATACTATAATCTTATCAAGAACAGATTTGGTAGATAACACTAAAATTGAGGAAGCTGTTGCACTTATAAAAAATGTAAATCCTGAAGCGACAATAGTTACAACACCTCTTGATAAATTAAGCAATGAAAAGATAGAAGAGCTCTTATCAAGTCCTGTTGATTTAAAGAGCGAATTGCTTGAGGAAATGGCAAGAGAGCATGAGCATCACCACGAGCACGAACATCATCATGATCACGAGCATGATGAGGACTGTGGATGCCATGAACATGAGCACCATCACGAGCACGAACATCATCATGATCATGAGCATGACGAGCACTGCGGATGCCACGAACATGAACATCATCACGAGCACGAACATCATCATGATCACGAGCATGATGAGCACTGCGGATGCCATGAGCATGAGCATGATCACGAACACGAACATCACCATGATCACGAACACCACCATGATCATTGCGGGTGTGGGCATGACCATCATGATCACCATCATGCAGATGATGTGTTTGACAGTTGGGGAATGGAACAGGTGCCTGCAATAAGCGAGGAGAAGCTAAAGAATATACTTGAGAGCTTTGCGGATGAAGAAAAATTCGGTGTTGTTCTCAGAGCTAAGGGAATGTTAAAGGACGCAAACAGTGATGATTGGTTCTATTTTGACTTGGTTCCGGGAGAGAGCGACATCAGAAGAGGTGATGCGGAGTATACAGGTAAGGTATGTGTTATCGGAGCAGGATTAAAGACTGAAGAAATAGAAAAGTGTTTTAGAGCTTAAAGATTATTGATTGGAGAAGTTATGGAAAGATTACCTATTTTTGTCATCAATGGTTTTTTAGAAGCCGGTAAAACACAGTTTATGAAATTTACAATGCAGCAGGAGTATTTTCAGACTGACGGTAATACATTATTGATTGTATGTGAAGAGGGTGAAGAGGAATATGATAAAGATTTATTGGAGTCCACTCACACAACCGTAAAGTACATAGATGATATATCGGATTTTACAAAAGAAAAGATGATAGAGTTTACCAAAGAGGTTAATCCTGAAAGAATTCTTATAGAATGGAACGGACTATGGGAACAGGACAAGATACAAATACCTGATATCTGGTATGTTAATCAGATGATTACCATATATGATACATCTACATTGGATCTCTATATAAAGAACAAGGACCTGAAGGCATACATGGGTAAGATGCTTAAGGATTCCGAACTTGTTATATGTAACAGAGCGGATGATATTGATGAGGAAATTTTAAGCACATATCATCTTCAAATAAAGGCCATGGCACCTAATGCGGAAATTATTTTTGAAGGAGAAGAGGGAGAGATTACAGGAGATTTCAGCATAAATCTTCCATATGATCTTGAAGCTTCAAAACTTATTATCAAACCTGAGGAATATGGTATTTTCTATGTGGATGCTATGGACAGAACTGAAAAGTATGACGGAAAGGAAGTTGAGTTTGTTGCTCAGGTGGTGAGACCTGACGGAATCGGTGATGATATATTGATTCCCGGAAGAAGAGCAATGACTTGTTGTGAGGCCGACATTCAGTTTTTGGGTTTTGTATGTCACTATAAAGGTGCAAAGAATTTTAAAAACAAAGACTGGGTAAAGATAAAGGGCAAAATAAAGTATGAAATGAGCCCGCAATACCGAGCTAAAGGACCTGTAATATATGCAAATGATATTTTACTTACAGGACCTATAGACGGATTAGTACAGTTTTAGGAGAATTATGTCTGATTTAGAATTACTGGAAGAAGCAAAAAAGGCCAGAAAAATGGCTTATGTTCCATATTCAAAATATAAAGTAGGTGCTGCACTTATGACCAAATCAGGAAAGATTATACATGGTTGTAACATAGAGAATGCGGCATATACTCCGTGTAATTGTGCGGAGAGAACAGCTTTTTTTAAAGCGGTATCTGAAGGAATATATGATTTTTGTAAGATAGCCGTTGTCGGAGGCTTTGAAGACAAAGATGCGGATGCTTTATGTACTCCATGTGGAGTTTGCAGACAGGTCATGCAGGAGTTTTGTAATCCTAAGGAATTTGAAATTGTAATGTCTGACGGTGCAAAGGTAAAAACTATGAAATTGGAAGAATTGCTACCGTTCGGATTTGGACCTGATAATCTAAAATGACAGTTAAAATGTACATATAAAAAACAGATACAGGAAGGTTTAATGAAGAAAACATTATTAAATAAATTTATTCTGGTAACGACAATGGGTACGATACTTGTCACAGGTGTCGGAAGAAATATTTTTATAAAAGATATCAATGCATTTACTACAAAGAAGGGTAGTGTAGATGTAAGTGCACTTAATGTAAGATCAAATGCCGGTACAGGAAATAATACTATTGCTACACTGGAAAGAGATACAAGTGTTACAGTACTTGATGAAGTCAACAGTGAGGGAATGTATTGGTATAAAATAAGCTTTAACACCGGTTCAGGCGACAAAGAAGGCTATGTGGCAAAAAATTACATAAAAACGGAAAGTACTGCAAAGTATACAACCGATAAGAATTTCGAGTCTGAGATAGCAGGTTTTCCTGAGAGTTATAAGAACAGGCTAAGAGCCTTACATGCTGAATATCCAAACTGGAAATTTGTTGTACAAAATGTAGATATTTCATGGGATGAAGTAATAAGAAATGAATCGGTAGTAGGCGTTAATCTTGTAAAAAAGAATGCAAAGTCGTCTTGGAAATCAACTGCAAGAGGTGCGTATAACTGGAGTAACGGCATATGGCCCGGATTTGATTCAAATGAATGGGTTGCCGCAAGTGAAAGTATTATAAGATACTATATGGATCCAAGAAACTTTTTGGATTCAACCAATATATTTCAGTTTTTAAACCATGGATATACCACAGGTGAACAGACTGAGGAAGGTGTTGAGAAGATGCTTAAAGGTACTTTCATGGAAAGTAAATCAAGCGTCAAGAGTACTGCACCGTCTGCAACAGCTGCACCGACGACCTCAGCTACAACTGCGGCAACTACAGCAGCTTCTACAACACAAGCACAGAATGTCGGACCGGTTGCAGATCCGAATGAGAAGGTAGAGCTTGTAGGGCCGACGGCAGAAAGTGTAACAGCTGCAACGCTACCTAAAGAAGAACTTCCTACGGTAGAAGATAAAGATAACGGTCCGGGATATACAGAACCTGCAACTGCGCCGGTTTTTGAATCAACTACCGAATTTAATGATACTGAGCATGGACCGGGAGTGGTAAACAGTGACAGTATTAAAGAGAGTGTAAGCGCTTCAAACGGTACATATGCATCAACTGCAGCAAGTTCAGTCACTGAAAATGCAAATGCACTTTCAAACGGTACTACATATGTTGATATGATTATGGATGCTGCCAAAAGTTCAGGTGTTAATCCCTATGTTATAGCCGCAATGCTTATACAGGAACAGGGAGTTAAAGGTACATCAGGGCTTATAAGCGGAGCAACAGGTGTTTATAATTTCTTCAATATAGAGGCTTATCAGTCGGGAAACCAGAGTGCAACAAGCAGAGGCCTTGCGTGGGCAGGAAGCGGAAATACATACCTTCGTCCATGGAATACAAAGGCTAAAGCAATAATAGGTGGCGCCATGTTCTATGGAAGCACTTATTCTAAAGCAGGGCAGAATACATTCTACTTAAAGAAATTTAACGTTCTTGGTGAAAACAAATATAAGCATCAATATATGACAAATATTGAAGGTGCAAAGAATGAGGGCGCTATGCTCTCGAGAGCATATTCGGAAGAGGATAAAAAGGGAGTTTTCACATTCCATATACCTGTTTATAGAGATATGCCTGAAGTACCTGAGGCAATGCCGACAGGAGACGGTAGTCCGAATAACAGGCTGTCTTCATTAAGTATAAGCGGATATAATATTACACCGAGCTTTAGTAGTGACAATTATTCTTATACGGTTGAATTGCCGTCAAATGTAAATAATGTTAATATTAAAGCAAATGCAGCCGATGCAAGTGCAACTGTATCAGGAAGCGGTGATATTGAACTGAACTCTTCAAACTCCACGGTTGACATAATTGTTACAGCTCAAAACGGAACTAAAGAGAAGTACAGCATAAATATAAAGAGAGGAAATTAATACTGTATCTACATTTTATGTAGGGTTAATGTCAGAGGATCAAGATGAAATATTTAAAAAAGCATAATGTAAATATCGTCATACCTTCATTTATACTTACATTGATATTTTCAGTTGTAATAGCTTTTAATGCTTTTGCTATGGGTATCAGTATAAGCTTTGCAGATGTCAATGCAACAGTGGGTGATGAAGTAAATTTGGTAATGAGTTTATCGTCAACAGACGGAAACATTGACAGCGCAAATATAATGCTCAGTTATGATGACAGCATTTTGGATTTTGTCGGAGGAACAAATGCACAGGGTGGGGCAGGAAGTATAAAAGTCACATCCAATACAGGAAGCAGCAGTAACAATCAAAACTATTCATTGAAATTTAAAGCCAAGACAGCCGGGGAAACCACAGTTGTTGTAAGTACATGGGAAGTATATGATACAAACTCAAAAATGGCTACGATGCAGTCTCAAGGCAGCGGTAGAATAAAGATAAAATCTGCAGATCAGACTACTTCCGAAGAGTCTACTGTAGAAAAGAATAAGGAAGCGGCAACTACTGTTGCGGTAGATAAAAAGGATGCAATGCTTTCTTCTTTGAAAGTCAGTCCGGGTAAGCTTTCACCTGATTTTAGCAGTACTGTGAAAAATTATGACATGAATGTAGCAGGAAATATATCCAACATTGCAGTCAACGCAAAGGCAAGACAGGACGGAGCAAAAGTAGTTATAACGGGAAATGATAATCTTGTAGTCGGAGTGAATGCTATTAATGTAAAGGTAACATCTCCTGACGGTTCAGCTGTAGAAAGTTATATTATAAATGTAAATAAAAGTGCGGTAAAAAAAGAGGAAACATCAGAGTCTTCTTCTGAAACTTCGGCAGAAGAAGTTAAGGAAGAAACGCAGAGCAGTGCCGATGTTCCTGATTTGGTTTCCACAGATAACGGGCTTACCTTAGGAGGAATTGATTATCAGGTATCTGATTCATTTGATAAAAATATTCTGCCTGAAGGTTTTGAAGAGTCTACATTTACATATAAAGGTAGAG
>CAKAQP010000040.1 GCA_916720285.1 uncultured Lachnoanaerobaculum sp.
TTATGGTCTCACTCTCAAGACCTGCCACTATTGATATAATAAGTTTATCATTAAGCTCCGCAGCTATCTTTTCAAAAAGAGATTTTGCATGCACCGGCTTTACCGCTACAAGTATGGTATCGGAATTTTTTACCAGATTCGTCTCATTATTGTATACATTAAATCCGTCAGCCTTTGCCCTTTCTCTTGTTTTATCATATGTATCAAAAACACCTATATCTTTTATATCAATTGCCTTTTTCGAAACAAATCCCTTTGCAATGGCAGATCCCATATTTCCAAAGCCTATTACACCTAATTTCATTCTATCTCCTATTCCAATATCTTATCATTAAACTTTGATACCTCTTCCAGATACTTTTTGCCAAGTTCACTGATTGCAATATCTTTTCTCATAATATAGCCTATGGTCATTTTTTCATCAGAATCAAGCTTTACAGCCATATATTCATCACCGTTTAACTCTTCACATATGATACCTGAGCAAAGTGTGTATCCGTTTAAACCCACCATAAGATTGAGTAAAGTTGCCCTGTCATTAGCCTTTATCAGCTTATGGTATTCATAGGTTGAAAGAACCTCTTCCGCAAAATAAAACGAATTGTAATCTCCCTGTTCAAAAGAGAGACATGGATAATCCATAAGTTCTTCCATTTTTATCTTACTTTTATTTGCCAAAGGATGATTTCTGTACAAATAAACATAAATACTACACTCCATCAATGGGGTAAAGACAAGATTTGATTCCTTAAAAAGTTTTGTAAGAATATTTTTATTAAAATCATTCAAATAAAGTATTCCTATCTCACTTTTAAATGTCTTTACATCATTAATAACATCAAATGTTTTCGTCTCATGTACTGCAAATTCATATTCGTCCATGCCGAATTGCTTTACCAGATTTACAAAGGCACTGACTGCAAATGTATAGTGTTGCATTGATACACTGAATTTCTTTTTAAGCTTCGGACTTGAAATATATTTTGCCTCTATCAAATCAAACTGCTCAACAACTTGCCTTGCATATCCTACAAACTCACTGCCTTCCGGTGTAAGAAATATACCTCTGTTATTCCTTGAAAACAGTTTTATCCCTATTTCCGATTCCAATTCTGCTATTGCCGATGAAAGACTTGGCTGTGTAATAAACAGATTTCCTGCGGCCTTATTTATAGAGCCGGCATTTGCTACTTCTATAGCATATTTTAATTGAGTTAAAGTCATACTATGCCTTCAATTCTTTACTTTCCAAAGTATTCTTTATAATTTCGCTTACCTTTTTTGCAAGTGCTTTATGTGAGTCTGCAGTTAAATGCATAAAGTCAATATCATTCATGGTGACACATGAAGCTGAATCAAAAAAATCCACTCCAAGTTCCTTTACTATAAGTTCATATTCCTTTGCAATTTCATAGGACTTATCGGAACATATACCCATGTTTTTACCGACATCTGAACGTTCACATTCCTTTAATATTGGTCCCGGTGCAATTACAAGTATATTCGGCTTATCCCTCCAAACTTCAGCCTCAAGAGCCTTTTTTACAAGTCTTCTCATTCCCAGAGCAATATTTGCGGCAGTCAAAGAAAATCTTTGCTTACAGTCATTTGTTCCAAGCATTATAACCAGCATATCAATAGGTGAATGAGTCTGTAAGCATGGCAAGAGATATGTAAGTCCTGAAAGTCCCTCATTAAACGGATCGTCAAGACAGGTGGTCCTTCCGCAAAGCCCCTCTTCCAATATTCTATATTCACTTCCAAGGAGCTTAGCAGCTACCATAGGCCATCTGATTTCTTCATTAAATCTCCCTCCGGTTGCAGCATCATACCCCCATGTATTTGAATCTCCAAAAATAACAACTCTCTTTTTCATATTTCTTCCAATCTGTTATCATAGTTTTCTTCTATTATACTAAAACTTCACAGTCTTTTTCAATACAGGTAATATGCCAAAATGAGCTGTACAAAGTTTTGTACAGCTCGATTGTATTTCAAGTATTTATTTCTTTTTCTTCTTATAATAAAGATATCCTGAAATTATTACGGCAGCCGCCGCTATGAAAGAAAGTATAATAATATATTTATTTATACTCTCAGTCTTAATCAGAACAATTTCTCCTTGTGGACTGTTTACTTTAAAGCTCAGATAAGATCCGACTTTAACTGTATCTGCTTTTATAATACCGTTTTCAGTCTTTATTCCTACAGCATTTGCCTTACCGTCGTCATTTAAAACTCTAAGCTCAATGCCCTCATTCATATATCTTCCTTCAGGAATTATACTGTATTTATATGCCCTAATCACATCTTTATCCGTCTCAGGTACGCTAATCTCTTCCACTTGAATACTTGTCCCTTCATAGAATAATGCACTTGCAAGTAAAACCGGCTTACCGTTAATATTTGTATTTGCAGAAATATTTTTATTCCATCTTTCTTCAACCAAATATATATTTATATTTCTCTTTATATTATTTAATTCCTTATTCTCCCAGTATGTATTATACCCCTCAACCTCCGGAGCCTTAGGAATATCGGCGCCGCTGACATATGAATTATAAGCCACATTTACCGTCTTTATAATATCATCTCCCACGAAGAAATTTACTCTTAAAGTCTTAAATCCTTCAGGAGTATTATTATCCTGCAAAAGTTCCTCATATGAAACAATACCTGCTTCAGAGTTTAGAGTTATATCATTTATCGCTCCTACGCCTTCATCAACATATCTGTTTGCATTTACATAGGAATCTTTTAAAACATCTCCGGCAATACTTCCAAATCTTCCGGAATTGGTACTTACTACAGTACTCATTGCGGTATTTCCTATAAGATCTCCGGCAATTCCGGCAATTCCTCCTATATAATCGCTTCCTTTTACATCTCCAAGCATATAAGAATCTTTTATAAGGTTTTTACTGTAACCTGCAATTCCTCCTATATAAGATCCGCTTTGTGAACTGACATCGGCAAAGTTTTTGTTTGCAACGACTGCTCCATAGTCGGCTTTTGCCACTATACCTCCTGCGTAATCATTTTTTACATTTATTTCACCTTCATTTGTATTTGACTGTATCAGAGCATATACATTATTTGAAAAATTAAGAGATGTCTCTCCTTTTTTATCTACATCATCTTTAATGTCCGTTTCCGTGATAATGCTGTCCCCCGGATCTATGCCGACTCTACCTACAATTCCCGCAGTATTTATATCACCGTTTATAATTGCTCTGTTTAGAGAATTTTCCAGTCTACCGTATGCATATTCCTTAGGCGGATTTACAGATACGTCAAAATAAATTTTTCCGTCATCGATTTTCTCTTTTAGCCTGTCCCCTCCGTTTTGAATAGTGCCTCTTATATTGTCAATTTCATTCTTTACTCCGTCAACACTGCCTTTTATATCCTGTCTGCTGCTTTTTAGGTCCTGTCTTGCTTTATTTATCTCAGCTTCAAGCTCATCTTTTTTTCCTCTTACGGTTTCATAAGAATCATCAAGATTCTGTCTTAAATCACTTTTTTCATCATCCAGATAATCAAGTAACTCATTTGATTTTGAATACAAATCATCAATTTCATGAGTAATTGCCTGAAAATCATCTGCAATATTGTCGGCACTTTCTTTTTTATCTTCAATATCACTTTTCATTCTTTTTGATATTTCATTGATATTTTTTATGCCTGCAATAAGATTTTGAAGTTTGGTATTTCTGTCATTTATGATATCCTTATAGCTTTCTCCATGCCTTAAATCTCCAACATTATCTCCTATATCTGAAATATCGGAATTTATATTACCGGTTATACCCTTTATATCGTCATTTTTTTCTTTCAATCCGGCATCAAATTTATCAGCTTCTTCACTGTGGAAATTTTTTCTTTCATTTATACTCTCTTCAAGCTCATTTTTTTTGGAATCAATGCCGTCTACATTATTCTCCAATATGGTTGCATTTTTATCCACCTCGGCCTCAAAAGCATCCAATAACTTTGAGAGAGTTTCAGTCTGTCTTTCAAGACTGTCTATAGTATCCCCTTCATATGAAATCTCTATATAAGGCTTTAATAATCCGGCTATACCTCCTATATCCTTCCTGCCGTAAACTGAGGCTTCATTTATACAATTATTTAAAGCTCCTGTCTGTAAGCCTACTATACCTCCTACTTTATATCCTATATGAGGGTATCCTACCTTTTCACTGTTTGTACAATCTCTTATAATACCGCTTGATACTCCTGCAATTCCGCCTGTCATCTCCTGTTTTACATCATCTGTAACGGCATTTGAAACGGTAATACTTGGTACACTTTTCATTTTATCATCATCAGGAAGTACACTCTCATTATCACCTGCAATTCTTCCAAGGTTTTGTGATCCTACGATACTTCCCTTATTATATCCGCAGATACCTCCTACTATTTTTGTGCCGTTTACCACAGCATGATTTTTTGAGTTGATTATAAATCCGCTTTCATCATTTACACCTGCTATACCGCCTACTCTTTTATAAGCTGTTACATATCCGGCGAAACTTACATTCTCTATAACACCTTTATTGGTTCCTACAACTCCTCCTACAAGTGTCTTACCGCCGTCAGGGCTTATATTTCCTTCCACATTAAGATTCTTAATGCTTCCCTTTGTACCGAGTACACTTATAAGACCCGCACCTGTACTTTTTTCACTTACATTAAGCCCCTTTATTGTATATCCGCTGCCGTCAAGAGTTCCGGAGAATATTGAAACAGGCTTAAAGTCCTTGTCCGACAAGTCAATATCATTTGTTAAAACATAGATCTTATTTAATGTAAAATTCTCAACGGTAGAGCCTTTTGAAAGACTTATGAGTTCATCGGCGCTGCTTATATTTATGACATCTTGTGTATTTTGTGCAGAGTTAATATCGGCATCTGCAGTCGCATATACCGGTAAAACATTTCCGAATATTAAACTAAGACTCAGTAATAATGCTGTTTTCTTCTTCATCTTCTCTCTTATTCTCCTCCTCATTTATTTTTCTTGAAAACGATGTCTTGTCAATAATGAAATCAAAAGTATAAAGCAATACAGGCAACACCACCATTACCATTATAATTGAAATAACAACTCCCTTTCCAAGAGTTTTTCCAAGAGATGCAATGGTCGGATTTGATGTGATATTTCCTATTACAAATCCTGAAGCCGCCATAATACTTCCCGATGTGACTATTGTAGGAAACGCCTCATTTAAAGTTCTTGATATTACTTTCTTTCTGTCTGAAATCTCCTCTCTTAGAGCCAGATATCTGCTTGTGATAACAATTGCATAATCAATTGTTGCTCCCATCTGTATTGAACTTACTATCAAATAACTTAAGAAGAACATATTCTCACCCGTAAGATACGGCAAACTGAAGTTTATCCAGATACTTCCCTGTATTGTAAGTACCAATATAAAAGGCAATGCGGCATTTTGGAATGTAAAAAGTAATATAACACCAACCAAAAGTGCTGTTATAATACTGATTCTTAAATTGTCACCTCCAAATGATTTGCTGATATCATAGTCACTTGAACTGTCACCGACAACATATGCTTCATCATAATATTTCTTTGCTATTTCTTGCACAGTATCAATATTGGTAAAGGTATCTTCACCTTCAAGAGGCTTATCCCATATAAGTAAAATCCTTGAATACTTTTCACTTTCCAGCTGTTTTCTCGCATCTGTTATACTCTTATGTATATCTACTATATCGCTGATAGTATCCTCATCTATATCAAGACCTCCCTCTTCAATTTGGTCATATAAAAAGTCCACCATATTTATTATAGGTATTTTATAGCTGTCAATACTCTTCATAAATGCACCATACTGCTCATTCTTTAATGCATAGAATCTGTATGCCGCCTTTACAAGATCCACATCCACATCTGCAACCTCAGCCAGTTCCCTTGGATTTAAACTGTCTGTAAGTACATATTCGCCGTTATTACCTACTTCAATATTTGCAAGTCCTGTAACACTCTTTACTCCCTGAATATTTGAAACCTCTTTAAGCAATGCCGCCTCTCGCAAGTAGTCCTCCTTTGGAATAACTATTGCCATTATATTGCTTCTTCCAAACTGCTCCTCGATTTTTTCCTTCGCCTCAAGATATTCGGTCTTCTTATCCGACTCTATAGAATTTACATCAAATATATATCCGGTTTTACTTGAAAGTATAACTCCGGCGACTGTAATAACTATAAATAAAGGAAGTATAATTCTTTTTAACTTTAAAATTCCGCTTCCGAATACTTCTATATTCGGTACAAAATTTTTATGCATTGATTTTTCAATCTGTCTTTCAAACATCATTATAAGTGCAGGCATAAATGCAAACACTGCCAGCATACTGAATATAATTGACTTAAGTAAAACTCTTCCAAGGTCCATACCTATCTGAAACTGCATTGTCATCAGTGCCACCATACCTGCCATAGTGGTAAGAGAGCTTGATGATATCTCAGGTATAGCCTTTGCAAGCGCTTTTATAAGAGCATGTTTCGGCTTATAATACCTTCTTTCCTCCATAAATCTGTGGAAAAGTATTATTGCATAGTCAATCGCGAGCGCCAACTGCAATACTACGCCTACAGCCTTTGTTACAAATGAGATTCTTCCGAATATAAAATTTGTACCTATATTCAGTACTATCGCTATTCCGAATGTAAGCATGAAAATCAATATTTCCATATATGTTTGTGAGGTGAACAATAATACTGCAATTATTATGATTATTACAAGGACAAATATAACCTTCATATCCTTGTTCAAATCTTTGGCATCATCCTTATCAATGGTTGTATATACAACATTGTCATAGGGTGAAACCAAATCCCTTACCTTAACTATTGCATCCTGAACTAATTTTGAGCTTTCAACATCGTCAAAGCTTATTGTATACAGAGCGGAAAAATTCTTATAATAATCTTCTATATTCTTATTTTCATAATCCTTATCGGATTTATCATAAAAATCCACTTTGGAAACTCCCTTGATATCCTCAATTTCTTTTGATACTTCAAGAGCTCTGTCATAATCAACATTATAAATCATTACTTTTGCCGTTCCGAAAGTCGTAAAGCTCTCATCCATAATATCAAGCCCCTGCTTTGTCTCGGAGGACCCCGGTAAATAATCTGATAATTTATCACTGACCTTTACCCATGATGAACTGAACACTCCGAATACGGCAGCAAGGATAAAAAATACAAGAAAAGCTTTTCTTTTATTCACTATAAATGAAGCAATCTTTTCAAACATCTTTCTCTCTCCTATTCTTTATACTTATGTATATTTTTAGACATGTGGCTATTTCTCTGGTATTATATTACATTTGTGAAGTTTTTTCAACACCTGTTTATTATTTTTTTTAAACAAAAAGTTGGGATCCTTATCGAATCCCAACCAAAAATCATTCTTTATTTTTTCTTTTTGTTTGAATAATATGTATCGTCCATAGGTAATTTAGGTCTTAATTTACCGTCTCTCTTATAGTACGCATTCTGTACGGCAGGTGCGGTAGGAATTGTTGCAATCTCACCGATACCCTTTGAACCGTATGCTACTCCAAGGAGCTCTTCCTTCTCAACATATATTGCCTCAATCTCAGGTATATCTGTAGCTCTCATAAGACCAAGTGTACCAAACTTTGACTTAGGTACACAATCCTGTAACTTAAAGTCCTCAGTAAGTGCATATCCGAGTGACATAAGCACTCCGCCCTCTATCTGACCCTGGATGGAAATAGGGTTTACAACCTTTCCTGAGTCATGGGCCGCATAAACCTTCTTAACCTTACCGTCATCATCAAGTACAACAAGATGTGTTGCAAATCCGTATGCAACATGAGATTTAGGGAACGGTACGTCTGCTCCAAGCTTATCTGTAGGCTCAAAGTACTCTGCATAGTAGTCTTTACCGTTAAGCTTATTTAAATCTCCGTCTGCAGCATCAAGATCCTTTTTAAGTTCAAGTGAAACTCTTCTTATAGCCTCACCACTTATAAGAGTCTGTCTTGATCCTGAAGTAGTACCTGAGTCAGGATCAAGTTCAGAGTTACATCCCATATTTTTAAACTTAGACTTAGGCAAGTTCAAAGTTTCCGCCGCCATCTGTATAAATATTGTTGCACAACCCTGACCGATATCTGAAGCACCGCAGTATATCTCTATAACGCCGTCATTAACAATAAGTTTTGCACGTCCTGTATCAGGAAGTCCTACACCTACACCGGCATTCTTCATAGCGCATGCCAGACCCACATTCGGATAGTTTGCTTCATAAGCATCTTTTACAGCTTCCAATGTCTCTTTAAGAGCTGTTGAACAGTCTGCTATCTGTCCGTTTGGCAATACCTTACCCGGTTCGATAGCATTTCTGTATCTGATTTCCCAAGGTGATATTCCAACCTTTTCTGCAAGCAAGTCAATTATTGACTCAAGTGCAAATTCACTCTGACAAACTCCGAATCCTCTGAACGCACCTGCAGGAGGGTTGTTTGTATAGTATCCGTATCCTCTAATGTCATGATTCTGATAGCAATAAGGTCCTACCGCATGAGTACATGCACGCTCAAGTACAGGTCCGCAAAGAGATGCATATGCACCTGTATCAAAATAGATATCACAGTCAAGTCCTGTGAATATACCGTTTTCATCACATCCGAGAGTAAATGTACCATGCATAGCATGACGCTTCGGATGGAATGCGAGTGACTCGTCTCTGGTAAACTTAGCCTTTACAGTTCTTCCAAGCTTATATGCACAAAGTGCCGCTATATGCTGAACCGAAACGTCCTCTTTACCGCCGAATCCACCGCCTACAAGCTTATTCTCAACAACTATCTTACTTGGATCCCAACCAAACATTATAGCTACTTCTTTTCTTGTATCGAATACACTCTGGTCTGTAGAGTAAATCTTTACACCGTCCTTATACGGAAGAGCTATTGCACACTCAGGCTCAAGGAATGCATGCTCTGTGAAAGGTGTATCAAAGGTCTCTGTAATTGTATACTTTGAATTTGCAATCGCTTCCTTGGCATCACCTCTTTTAACATGTCTTGACTGACAAAGATTACCGTTAGGATGAACCTTAGGTGCATTTTCCGCCTTAGCTTCGTCTATATTTCTTACAGGCTCCAAAACCTCATATTCAACCTTAACAAGAGCCTTAGCCTTCTTTAATATTTCTTCACTCTCCGCCACAACAAGACACAATGCGTCGCCAACAAATCTGGTAACTTCACCCTTTGGAATCATAACGTCCCAATCCTGCTGGATGTGTCCAACCTTATTATTCGGTACATCCTCGGAAGTATATATTGCAACCACACCTTCAAGCGCTAAAGCCTCTGAGACATCTATATCAAGTATTCTTGCTCTTGGATACTTTGTTCTTACTGCCGATACATGGAGCATATTTTCAAGTTCCACATCATCAACATACTCACCGATACCGAGAACCTTATCTCTTACATCAATTCTGAAGGCATTTGATCCTACACCGAAGTCATCACCCTTTTCAAGCTCTTCATCAATCTTCTTATCGCCTCTAAGTATCTGAGCCGCAAGGTCGATACCCTCAATAATCTTCTTATATCCTGTACATCTACAGATATTTCCCTTTATCGCCTCTTTAATTTCGTCTTCTGTAGGATTGGGATTTCTGTCAATAAGAGCTTTACCTGACATTACCATACCCGGAATACAGAATCCGCACTGTACAGCACCTTTTGATCCGAATGCATATACAAATGCCTCTTTTTCAAAGTCACTTAATCCCTCAACTGAAACAATGTTCATTCCCTGTGCTCTTTTTGTAGTCATAACACAGGCTCTGGTAGCTTTTCCGTCAATTATAATAGTACAAGTACCGCAAGCTCCCTGACTACATCCGTCTTTTATAGATTTGAGCTTTAAATCGTCACGTAAAAATCTTAAAAGTGACACTTCTTTTTCAGTTTCAACCAATTTACCGTTAACTGTAAAACTGTACATCAAAATTCCCTCCACGATGTATTTATATGCCATTAAATACGTTGCTGATTTTTCTTTTTAAAATCGCGGCATATATGATTGTTTGTAAATTTCCTTCGGCTTTATAACATTTAATTTCAGATTTTTGAACTTAAGATATAAATGTTATTTTTACCAAAAAAATTTTTAGATATATCTTCCTTAAAGAAAATATCCCGTAATCTTATTCACATTTTTCAACAATGTATTGTCGACATTATAGCATAATTTTTGGAATAAATAAACTTCTTTTTATTTATGTATTCGATAATAAGCAACATTTTGCATTATTTTCTTAATGTTTGGCTTGGTGATATACCAAAATATTTTTTATAAAGTCTACTGAAATAAAGCGGGTCACGATACCCCACGTTTATAGCCGTTTCAGTAACGGATACCCCCGACAACAGTAGATTTACAGCCTTTCTGAGGCGTAATCTTATAAGATAATCTATAGGTCTTATATGATAAATTTTATTAAATGTATACGAAAAATGAGCCTTGTTCATACCTGCAATATCGGCCAGATCTTCAAGGCACAAATTTTTATTATAGGATTTTTCCATAAATTCCACGGCATTTTCTATCTGTAATATTTCCCGATTTATCATAGAATAGCCGAATGAACTTAGAATAAGTTGTTGAGCAATAATACTGTTGTGCACATGATCGTCAAAACTTGCTCTCTCTACACTTGCTTTTAATTTAGACAACAATTCTTTTGAAATATCCCGATCAAAACCGGATATTTTATATACCGAGTTCATAATATCACTATAACCATGCCATGGAACTTCCGGATCGTAATATATATTTAAATGTATAAAAGGCTCATCTGTAATTACATCAAAAGTTATTTTTCTGTTTTTTGAACCGTGAATAACTACGTCAGGCGTAGCTGTAAAACTTTCATCATTAAAATTAATATCCGCTCCGCCTTCCAATGTATATATGAAAGCACTGTGAGTAGTATCATAAGAAATATGCTCTCCCTTGGTTTTTTCCTGTAGAGAAACTCCCGTAATCAGATACTTTCTGCTGCTGTATTCTCTTTGACAATCCAATAAAAACTCTTTTTCCTTCACAAACCCTCCTTTTATGGACTATATTTTTAATAATAGTCCATATCTTTATATTATTCTATATTCAAATTTTAAAAATATCAATTATAATATCATTGTTAGGTATCACTAACTATATAATATGAAAGGTTTTATAAATATATTTATGTCAAAGAGTAAAAATGACTTTAAGTTTATACTGCTGCTTATGGTGCTTTGTATATTTCTCCTGTTCTCTATGCTCGCAGGAATTTCACTTGGTGCGGTAAGAATAGGCTTAAAAGATACTTTTAATATAATTTCGAACAGTATATCAAGTAGTGAGAGTATAAGTGCTTTCTCAAAATCTACAGTTGCCATTGTGTTGAATATGAGAGTTCCCAGAGTAATAATGGGGCTTTTTGTAGGAGCAGGATTGGCACTTTGCGGAACAATAATGCAAACTACCGTCAATAATCCCATTTCAGAGCCGTATATACTTGGAATTTCCGCCGGTGCTACGTTTGGAGCCACTTTGTTTATTATACTCGGTTTAAAATCTTTGACCGGAACCGGTGCATTTTTCGGCTCCGTCATTTCAACCGGAATAGTACTTTTTATAGCATCTCTCGGTAAAAAGATTACTACAACAAGTCTTATACTTTCAGGTGCCGTTGTAAATGCTCTATTTAGCGCATTTTCCAATTTTATAATATCAATAGGCGCCAATTCGGACAGCATGATGACAATAAAATTCTGGACTATGGGTTCACTTGCAAGTGCTTCATGGAAAGATATAGACCTGCCTTTATTTATTATTCCTATATGCTTCATATTCTTTATAACACAGTACAGGGTTTTAAATACGATGCTTATGGGTGATGAGGTTGCTGTCACTTTGGGAATAAATTTACATAGATACAGGTTTATATATATGATATTTATATCCATGATAACAGGAATTTTAGTATCAAAATGCGGAATAATAGGATTTGTAGGTTTGATAACACCTCATATATCAAGGATTCTTGTAGGTACCGACCATAAAAAAATAATACCGCTTTCAGCAATTCTCGGTAGTCTTTTTATACTTTGGTCGGATATACTTGCAAGATGTCTTATCGATAAAGCCGAGTTGCCTATAGGAATATTTACATCTTTAGTAGGCGGTCCTTTCTTTATTTATATTGTTATACAAAATCAGAGAAAGGGGCAAAGATAATGAATTTAATTTGTAATAATATATCATACTCCATAAAGGATAAAACAATATTACATAATGTCTCTATAGATGTTAAAGGAAATAAATTCTATTCAATACTTGGACCGAACGGATGCGGTAAAACAACTCTTCTAAAAACCATATACAGAATTTTAAAACCTTCCTTTGGTGAAATTTTATTGAACAATAAAAATATGGAAGATATACGTTTGAAAGATTCGGCAAAAGAAATGGCTGTCGTTGCACAGTTCAATGAAATAAATTTTGATTGCAATGTAGAAGATATGGTAATGCTTGGCAGAACACCTCATATAGGATTTATGCAGACTGAAAAGCAGATCGACTATGATATTGTAAAGGATGCATTGAGAAAGGTGGGCATGCTTGATAAATCCGAGCGCTCCTACCTCTCCTTATCGGGAGGTGAAAAGCAACGTGTAGCACTTGCACGTGCCATTGCACAAAGACCGAGCCTGCTGCTTCTTGACGAACCTACAAACCATCTTGACATAAAATATAAAATCGAAATTTTGCAAATTATAAAAGATTTGAATATAAATGTGCTTGCTGTACTACATGATATACAGCTCGCATGTAAATATTCAGATTACATATATCTTATGAAGGGAGGTGAGATAAAGTACGAAGGCAGTCCGAAATCAACTATAACCAAAGAATCTATGAAAGATGTATATGATATCAATTGTAAAATATCATGGGCTGATGATAATCAAGCCTTGATAGAATATATTTAATATGAAAGGAATAAAATGAAAAAAATATTTAACATAGCTCTAAGCACATGTATTTCTCTTGCACTTGTAGGATGTGCAACAGCCTCAAACAATAATTCTGCAAGCAGTACCGTAGCCGAAACAAGCTCATCTGTAGCGGAAAGTACTTCACTTGCCGAAAGTTCAACCGCGGATGAAAAGAAGTCTTCTGAAACTGTTTATCCTGTCAGCATTACAACTTATGATGCTGACGGTAAAGAAATCACTCAGGTATTTGAAAAATCTCCTGAGCGAATAATAACCAATAATCTCTCATCTACAGAAATACTTATTGACCTCGGATTACAGGATAAAATTGTAGGCATGTTAAATCCGGATAATGAAGTTACAGGTGATTATGCTGATGCAATTACCGCAATCCCTCATATCGGTGATAAAAAGAGTGTATCAAAAGAGGTTGTTTTATCCAATAACCCTGATATTATAATAGGAAGAAATATGATGTTTTCAGATAAATCTTTGGGAACAATTGACTCCTGGAATGAAAACTCTATACCTGTATACACTCAAAAAGCTTCTGTTTCCAATATGAAGCAGAGCCTTGAAAATGTTATTGAAGATATAAGAAATATAGGAATAATATTCAATGTGCAGGAAAAAGCAAATACATATGCTGACGAACTTGAGAAAAAGATCAACGCTGTGGCATCTTCAGACAAAAACTCAGGTGAATTAAAAAATGCCCTCATCATGTGTGCATACAATGATTCAACCTTCGGTGCTTACAAGTCTGCACTACAAGAAAGTATACTTAATA
>CAKAQP010000041.1 GCA_916720285.1 uncultured Lachnoanaerobaculum sp.
TCTCAGATATAAAGAGTGTAAAAGGCGGTAAGGTAGTAAAACCTGAACCTAAGAAAAAAGGCTTTTTTGCAAAGCTTTTTAAAAAATAATAAAATGCATATGTCCCCACTAATACTAAGATTAGGGGGGACATTTTTTATTTGGTAGTCAAACCGATTTGTATCTTTTCATCCTCAGTAAGTATTCTTCCTGAAAGAATACTGTCTATCTCATTAGCTACCTCTTCTTCATTAAGTATCTTGTACACTGTTGACTCGATATATTGATTGTTTTTTCCGGCATTGAAATCATAATCGGCATAATAATTTTGATCTACAGCTATCATCTTACCGTCAGAAGAAATATGTCCGTTTACAGCATATTCTTTCAATGTGGAATTAAGAGCCATCTTCAGTCTTCCTGTTGAAAAATCCACTACATAACATTTTCTTTCAGTATCATTATTTCTGATCATCAACAATATATCGGCATTTGCATTATACAGATTGACATCTTTAAGACTCAGAGGTGTTTGACTGCAGGCCTCATCCATTTCCCATGACTTAAGTCCTGTTTTACTGCTCCAAGTAAATGCCGTATTATTTTGTATTCCCTTTGCTCTTATTTCACCGGCAGCATTTTCTATATATAATACTTCTCCCGGTATATCTTCTATATGTTCACCGGACTCAAGATTATATATCGAGGAAATTCCCGAATATTTGTTTATAACAAATATCTTTGAATCCTCCGACAATTTTATATTTCCTGAGCTTTCCTTTATATCACTGTAGCTCTTTACTTTCTCAAAAGAATCTGTACTATATACATTTAATCCTTCTACAGCATCAAGTACAAATATCTGCTTTGAATCATTGCTAAATGACAGTATTGAATCCATTGCATTTATATATATATTGTTGATTTTATCATTTTCAATATCATAAATACTTAATGTAGGCTTTTTATCCGGCGTATCATTATCTATTCCCAAAACGGTATAGTATCTTCCGTCATTTGATATTTTTTGATCTTTGAAAGTTGCGGCTATTCCATATGTAATATTATTGTTAAAAGGTATTTTTCTACTCGTTTTACCGTCATCTTCCGATATAAATACATCATTTCCGTCAAACAAAAGCATTTTTGAAGAATCGTTTGAATTTGATACTATTCTTGCATGTATTGAATCCGAAGAAATTCTTGACTTTAAATCTATTATCTTTATTGTCTGACTGTCATGAGAACTTGCCAATAATTTGCTTCCGTCTTTTAAAAATATATATTCTATCGGTAATATTCCGCCATAATTTAAGTTACTGTCAGTTATAGCTCCATCTTTCCATACAGAATAATTTCCGTTTTCAAAAAATCCGACTATCGTATTTGTATTGCTGTTGTAAGTATAATACTTTAAGTCCTGCATATATATTTTATTAATTGTCTCTCCGGTTTTTCCATCCAGTATATATATAGTATTATTTGATTTTATTGCTATTTTATCGCCATTCTCACTTTCATACATTACCTTAGAATCATTAAAGTTAATAGATATCTCCTGATGAAATACTTCCCTGTTATCATATGTAATTTTTATTAAATCATCCTGAGTATTCAATAAAATGCTCTCGCCGTCAGCTGAATAGGCTGCCGTTTTGTACTGTTTGTTTTTTATTACTCCCGGTTCTGCCGTATTAACTGTAAGACTTGGAATAACTTCTATTATACTTCCGTCTATAAGACTTCTTCTTGTTATCTGATCATCACTGTCCGGATTTGTAATTATAACTGCCTCACTTCCGTCACTCTTTATATCGGCATTTTTTATAAGAGAGTCAATTACAAATCCTCCTGTCTGTTTCCAGTCAGCGGTGTCATATAAATAAAAGTTAGTGGAGATATTATTATTAAATGTAATAAGTGTCAGTTTTGAATCATCTTCTGAAAATCTGACAAGCATAGGTACACCCTCAGTTTCTATCTTGGCCCTTTCTTCACCTGTTTCAACATCATATATAATACAGGTATTATCAAATGAATATGATGCCAGATATTTATCGTTATTAGAAAACCTAACAACTTTTACAGGCTGAGTATGTCCCTCCAAGATCTTTAATACTTCTCCGTTATCTACACTTGCAATTGCCGTATAATTGTTATCAAGTCCGTAAGCTACATATTTTTCATCCTTACTTACATCCATATATGTAAAGATATTTTTAGTAGAAATAGAAGTTAAAGTAGAGGCTCCGCTGTGATATATCATGCTGTTGAATATTGTATCCTCTTCCGCCTTCAAAGTATCATAATACTTCATATCAGGTTTTATAGACTTCATTGCTTCCTTTGCCACTAAAACAGCCTTGATAAAATCGCCCTCTTTTGTAAAGTCCTTAGACCTTTTCATAAGTATACTTGCATTTGACTGCACAGCCTCTTGTCTTGCAAGTTCCGCCTTTTGATAAGCATTTGCCATAAACAGACCGAATATCAAAAATACTGCTCCTGCTACGGTAGAGACTGTCATGATTCTTTTACTCTTTCTTTCCTTATCTCTCTGCTTTAAATCTCCGAAGCTGCAACCGAGAATTGTTGCCATTACTCTGTATTTTTCTGTTTTTAATATGTCTAAAGATTTCTTTGTAAGTTCTTTTAACTTTGCTTTATTGTTATTTTGCAAAGCTTCATAACCCTCAAAATCAGCATTTAATATCTCATCCGGTCTTATATCTGCCGCCAGTATCTCGCTTACAGCTTCCTCACCCTTTAACTCTTTTAACGGCAGAGGAAAAGCTTCACCCGGCTCACCCTCTATAAGTACAGGTATTATCCTCTCCTCACCGTGCAAACTCTTAAATGTCTCTATCTCTCTTTGGCACCACTCCGATAGAGGTGTTCTTTTTGAACATATAACAATAAGATATCTGCTGGTTGCAAGTGCCTCTTCTATGGAAGCACTTAAATCTCTTGCGGCAAGTTCCTCTCTGTCACGAAACACTCTGAATACAGGCCTTTTACCGTTTTTATAAAACTCTTTAGGTGCTTTGAATGTCTCTATCATCTGGTGAACCTGCTTAGCTATACTTTGATCAGGCTCCACATGCCTGTAGCTTATAAAGGCGTCATACTTATAGTTTTTCTCTTTATATTCATTTGCCGCCTTTTGCATTTCATCTATATTTTGCCTGTGCTTTTGTTCTTTTTCCATTCTCAATCCTCTCTCTGAAATAAAGTAAATACCGATAATAAATCATATTCCGGATGACAGGTGTCAAACTTTTCGCCTATGATTATCTTCCAGTCATCTATCAGACATGGATGAGTCTTTAAATTCTCATCCTTCTTTTCACCATACTTAAAATTCATAGCATAATAGCTGTTACACCATCTCTTATGTTCAAGTCTTGATAAGAAATCGAGTACCGGTGCATTCTTCAGATATTCACAAAACTTTTTCTTGAACGCTTCGTTATCAACTTTTCTGATTTCCTGTAGTGCACTGAACTCTTCAAACTTCAAATTCAGATAGGCTTTTATATCATCCTCAGATTTATCTGAAAATATTTTTCTTACTATCTCTTCCTTTATCCTGTCATGTGTGGCAGATAATCTTGAAGATGTCTTCTTCACATATGACAGCTTATTCCATTTCTGTCCTTCTCCCATACCTGCTGCCGCAGAAGATATGTTATAGCTGTCATTAAACTGCTTTGCTCTCTTATCAAGAGCTGCTCTTATCATAACATCTTCCGTCATAATCTGTGAAACATCTCCGAATATCTTTATATTATCATTATTTTTAGGTAATACATAACTTAAATCTATATTTGATACATTTCTTATTATCTTTGGAACACCTTCAAAATATCTGTTTAAAAGCTTCAAATTTTTAAGGCTCTTAACGACATCTTCGTTCATCAAAAAAATAAGAGAAAGGTCCGTTTCGTTTTTTATACTTCTAAGGTACTCATACATCATATTTCTTTCGGAACTGAGACTCATTATTTGTATATCCAAAGAATTATTTAAGCCCTCATTGTCTACCAAGAGCTCTTTCATCTTCCTGTCTGCATCCCTGTCTATGATACTTACCCTTACATTTTCCTTTAATGACATGGTCATATCATTGGAAATAAACTTTAATAATGTAGTGGTCAGCTCATTTATACCCATTATTAAAACATGCATCCTTTTGATATTTTCATCAATCAACTCAGGTGTCACTGTATCACCTATGCCTAAAAGTCCCTCTACATTACTTGATATACTTTTACTTACACATTTATCCGATATAAGCATTCTGACAGTCAGATCTCTCTCATCAAAATGTACGGTATCTATATTCTTAAGACTCTCTTCTTTTTTTCTTTCCTGAGCTATCATATCCTCTATATATGAAGACACTGTTTTTGACTCACATTTTACATAGCAGGTAATATGTCTTTGAGGTTTTATTCTCTTTATAACATTTGTGTACAGGGCATAATTTTCAAGGTCCGCATCGGCACAAAAAAACATATACTTTGCCTTATTTATATTGAGTTCGGAAAAAAGCTCTCTTATCTCATTTCTGTCACCGTTTTCAAAATCCGCCTGATAAACAGCAATTCCCTTTTTCTCATACTTGTTTTTCATATTGTCATCTATGAAATTCTTTGAAATAAGCGATATCTTATATGAACTTTTTTCATCTATAAGATTATTTATCAATGTTTCACCCATAAGAGAGTTCTCAAATACCAAAATATGATTCCCACTTATCTTATTTACAACCATATTTTTCAGATGTAAAAGAGTATTTGAAATTTTGGTAAATACAAAAGTGGATGTAAGTATCGGTGCAGTCCACTTTGCAATCTCATAAAAAATATTTGTTTTATCACTAGGTGAAATCGGTGGTGCAAATAAAAACAGTTTGATAATACCGTATAATACGGTGGAAATCAGTTGGAAAGGATCGTCTATCTTTGCACTGTAATATTCATACATTCCTTGAAATCCGAAAAGAATTGTCAGGATAAATATGACAAGATATATTTTCTTTTTGTAATAGGTTTTATTTTCTCTCATACTACCACCTTTTTTAGTTGTTAAACCTTATAAAAATGTAAGGCATCGCACTAATTATATCTTATCAGTGCAATGCCTTACAACTATAGTTTATAACAACAAACTTAATGATTTATAAAGTATTGTGGATTATAAGGTTTTTACAAATCTGTCAAATGCTTCCTGACCTTTTTCATCTCTCTTATAAACACCTGCACATTCCAAAACCTTTACAAAAACTTTGCTGATTTCATCCTGTACAATACCGTGAATATTTTCGGAATTGATATCATAATTTTGAATCCATCCGTCTACCCAGTCCGCATGTTTTGAAAGTTCTTCATTACTTCTGATATCCTTTTTATCAAGAATATACTCTTCCAAAAGTGCCATTTCTTTTTTAAGTCTGGCAGGAAGTACAGCAAGTCCCATTACTTCAATAAGACCTATATTCTCCTTCTTGATATGATGAAGATCTGCACTTGGGTGATATACACCCCATGGACTTTCATCAGTTGTGATATTATTTCTAAGTACAAGGTCTATCTCATACAAATCTCCATGCATTCTTGCAATAGGTGTAATGGTATTATGCGGTGTACCGTCAGTTTCTGCAAATACAAATGCATCCTTATCGGTATATCCTCTCCACAAAGACAAAATATGATCTGAAGCCTCTACAATCCTGTCAATATCCTTGCCCTGAAGTCTGATAACGGACATAGGCCATTTTACAATACCTGCGGTCAGATCCTCATATCCCGGAATTACAAAATTTCTGTCATAAGGAGCCTTTGCCATAGCAAATACATAGCCACCACCCTGAAAATGGTCATGGCTTAGTATAGAACCTCCGACTATAGGAAGATCTGCATTTGAGCCTGCAGTATAATGTGGAAAAAGCTTTACAAACTCTAAAAGCTTTTTAAATACCGCCTTATCTATCTTCATAGGTTTATGCTGTTTATTAAATATAATACAATGCTCATTATAATACACATATGGTGAGTACTGTAAAAAATAATCCTCCCCGTCAAGAGAAATAGGAATTAATATAAGATTCTGTCTTGCCGGATGTGAGAAATGTCCTGCATAACCTTCATTTTCCATACAAAGCAGGCAACTTGGATATCCTGATTTCTTTGCCTGTCCTGCTTTTGCAATATCTCTCGGATCCTTTTCAGGCTTTGAAAGATTAATAGTAATATCTATGGGTCCGTATTCTGTTTGTGTAACCCACTTTTCATCTTTTGCTATTCTGTCTGTACGAATATAATTTGTTCTCTTGCTGAATTTATAATAAAAATCTGTAGCAAGTTTACTGCTGATATGATATATCTCTTTAAACATTCTTCTTACAGTTGAAGGCATAGGGGTAAGCTGTCCCATAATTTTTGTATCAAAAAGATCTGTTATTGTTACGGTATCATCCTCAATAATACCCTTTTCATAGGCATACTTACACATATCGGAGAGTATATCCACAAGTGCTCTTTCCTCAGTCACCTCTTCTTCTTCAAACTCTATCTGACCGAAAAGATCCAGCAATCGGTTTGTAACATATACTTTGTCATCTTCATCCACAAGATACTCACGCATACCGTAAGCCATAAGTTCATTTATAAGCCTGTTAATCATTTTTTACTCCCTAAACCAATTCTTTGTTTTTTCACATATAACACTCTGCAAGTTAATTATCAATCAAGAAATCCACAATTACAATAGATAAAAATTGCATTACTAACGAAAATTTATACTTTAACCTTTGTTTAAAATAATACATTGTATAATAAATTTAATAAACCTGCCAATACCATTACAAATATCGGATTCTTATTATATTTTAATAAAAGCACCATGCATATAATAAATATAGCCAACATATGAATTTTGAAATTTTCCATAGAAAATCCATTTATTCCAAGGGCCGACTCTAATATCTTTATACCCGATATTGCAATCATAACTACCACAGCCGGCCTTAAAACGGAAAGTATAGACTGTATCACAGTCAATTTTTTATACTTCTTATACATCCACGCCAAAAAAATAAGGAGTATGGTAGACGGAAGTATACAGCCTAAAGTAGCAACTGCAGCACCAACTACTCCACCTATTCTGATACCCACAAAGGTAGCTGAATTTATCGCAATAGGTCCGGGTGTCATCTGTGATATGGTAATAAGATCTGTAAACTCTTCCACAGTAAGCCATTTATATGTATCCACCACTTCACTTTGAATGATGGGCATTGCAGCATAGCCTCCGCCAAAACTGAAGGCGCCTATTTTTAAAAAGCTTATAAACAATTTTAAATAAATCATTTACTTTCCTCCACATTTTTGGATAATAAGGTCTTTACAACTCCTGCCACAATACAGAGTAATACAATATATATTACATTTATTTTTAAACAAAAGCTGAGAAAAAAGGCTGTTGCCATTATAACAATATTTAAAAAAACCTTCTTTACTATTCCTGTACCCATCTGAAAGCTTACAGAAGCAATTACAGCTCCAACTCCCGACTGCATTCCTTCAAGCATATATGCAATAAATCTGTTTTCCCTGAACATGATATAAAACATAGATATAACGGAAATAATTAAAAAAGGTGGAATGACAGTGGCAACTATCGCCACCATAACCCCGAGTATCCCTGCAATCTTATACCCGACCACTATAGCTCCGTTTACTGCTATAGCTCCGGGTGCAGACTGTGCAATGGCCACCAAATCAAGCATCTCATCATTTTCTATCCAATGATATTCATCTACAAACTTTTTCTTCATCAATGTAACTATGACATAGCCCCCGCCAAAGGTAAATGCGCTCAAATAAAGTGTTGAAAGAAAAAGCTTAATAAGAACCTTCTTATTCATTTTCTTTCACTATTTCATCTATTTTCTTTAACTCTTCTTCACTGAATACGGTATTTTCTATAGCGGATATGTTATCAAGTACCTGTGAAGATTTTGATGCACCTATAAGTACGGAGGTCATAACTTCATCCTTAAGTACCCATGAAAGTGCCATCTGTGCAAGACTTTGATTTCTCTCTTTTGCAATATCATTCAATTTCTTTATAGCTTCCAACTTCTTCTCCGTAAGATTATTCTCATTTAAAAATCTTCCGTCCGTTACTATTCGACTGTCACTTGGTATTCCATTAAGATATCTGTCACTCAAAAGTCCCTGTGCCAACGGACTGAAAGATATGATGCCCTTCTTCAGCTTTCCTGCCATCTCTTTTAATCCGTTATTTTCAATAGTTCTGTCAAAAATTGAATATCTGTTTTGATTTATTATAAAAGGAACTTTAAGCTCATCCAAAATCTTTGCAGCCTGCTCCAAAGTCTCACCGTCATAGTTTGAGATTCCGACATACAATGCCTTACCGCTGTTTACTATTTGCGCCAGAGCACCGCAGGTCTCCTCAAGAGGTGTATTCTTATCCATTCTGTGGTGATAGAATATATCAACATATTCAAGTCCCATTCTCTTTAAACTCTGATCAATACTTGCTATCAGATACTTTCTGCTGCCGAAATCTCCGTAAGGACCTTCCCACATGGTATATCCGGCCTTTGTACTGATGATCATTTCATCTCTGTACTTTAAAAGATCCTCTTTTAAAATAATTCCGAAATTCTTTTCGGCACTTCCCGGTGCCGGACCATAGTTGTTTGCAAGATCGAAATGAGTGATACCGTTGTCAAAAGCTGTAAACAATATATCCTTCATACTTTCAAGATTGGAATGATCTCCAAAATTATGCCATAGTCCAAGAGATACCAACGGCAACTTTAATCCGCTGTTACCACAATGAGCATATTTCATTTTCTCATATCTGTCTTCCTTTGCAAAATACATAAAAAACCCCTTTCAAATATCAATTTTCAAATTCCTTGAACATCATTAAAAAAATCATTGTAAGCATTACTGCCGCAATTAAAATAGCCTTTTCATTAAAAAGCCCTACGGAAAAATATCCTAAAGCTGTACCTGTGATAAATATCAAAATACATATATAATAGTATAAACCCTTTTCTATAGATAACTTATCACCTTTACTAATTCCACGATAAAGATTCTGTGTTCCGTTCTTTAAATTTCCGGTACACATTGTAGTTGCTATTACAACATCTCTTATTTTAGGGAATGTGGCAAACTGTACTCCCGATACCAAAGATATTATGGAATTGGCAACTCGGTTCATATCCTGCGGTAAAAAAGCCACTACAATAAATGCGGCTATTTCAAGCAGTAAAGGAATCTGCCTCCAATGTATCATATTAATGTTATCTTTTCTCTGCTTTATTATTTCCGATATTGCCACTCCTATGGCAAAGGATGTTATGGGTATAAGATAATTTACCGATTCTAAAAACTTTCCTTCACATATTTTTAATGTCATCAATATAATATTACCTGTTTCGGCATTGGCAAAAACTTTTCCACGATTTATGTATGAATAAGCATCCATAAAACCTCCGGAAAGTGCCAAGAACAACCCGACCGTTATGGACTCTGAAGTCTGCCATCTTCTCATTTTATCCCTCTTAATCTAAAAGAATTCCTCTTTATTTTAAACCATTATAGCGATAAATTAAAGCAATAAAAAAAGTATAGCCTATATTTTATATAAACTATACTCTTAAAATTTACTTCAATGATGTAAATGCATCCAAAGCCTTTTGTGCTTTTTCTTCAGAAGTACTGCTCGCTGTAATGATTGCCATAAAGTTTCCCGACTTTATATAAATCTGCTTTCTGTACACGGTATAATCACCGCTTGTATCCGTAGCACTCATTGCTATTGTTTCTCTACCGTTAAACATAGCCTTGGCACTCTCTACACTTACATTTACCATGCCTGAAGCTTTATACTGCTCCTGTAGTTTGGCTACTACATCTTCCAATTCGGTTTCAGTCTCAAAAGGTGTACCCATCTTTTCTATAACAACATTTACATTGCTGACTCCGGTTCCGTTCTCACTGGTAGCGTATAAATCCATATATATACTTTCATCCGCTTCTTCCTGTGTCATTCCGGCTTGCTTTATAAAAATATCTCTCATCTGAGCGATATTATCTCTGCTTTCCATCTTATAATTATTAGCAGGTGCATCAAACTTGATATTGAAAACCTCATTTGTATATACCGAATCTTCTTTTCTGCCTCTGTAATATTGTATATCATCTTCAGCATGTGTTTCTTCCTGTATAACTTCAGCCTGTGTGGTAGTCTCCTCTGTAGTGGGTACTTCGGTAGTACTTTCTACTACAGTTGTTTCCGCCTGTGAGGCAGTTGTCTCGGCATTAGTTTTGCCACTGCAGGCAGTCATCATTACCGATAAAAATAATATAGGAATAAAAATATTTTTCTTCATTTTCATCACTCCGTGTAATAAATAATTTCCGAGTATTCTAGAATCTAACTGTGACTAAATTCTGATAAGATATTACAACAATGTGATTAAAATGTAAATATTTTTTTAAACTCTCTTCTATAATCATTAATAATTAGCCTAATTCTTTTTATATAAAGGCTCTTGTTTCATCATATTACTTGCAAAATCCGCCTGCTCCAAAGTAGCAAAATCCAGATATACCACTTCTCTAAGAAGATCTCTGCAGCTCTCATAAACACTCTTATAGTATTTTCTGACATCTTCATCATCAATATCCATTATTATAAGATATGATTTTGTACCTGTCTCATCCACTCTAAGCATCATGTCTATTAAATTTATCTCACTATGAGTATTTCCAAAATTAACCAATCTCCTTTTTATAGCAGATACTTCTTCATTATCTGCCGGATATACTAAGAGATTTTGTTCTCCACCCTTTGCAACCTTTCTTTCAATTTTTGCCTCACCAAATTGGCTTTGATATCCGGGTGAATTCACTATATTATTGATATTTTCCGAATTCATATAGAACGACTGCGGACCGTAAGGATTAATGATAAATCCACCGTCATTCTTTAAACATCCTAAAATATCCGGGAATCTTACAATGATAGTTTCCTGTTTCCAATTTGCAGGTCCTTTATCCGCCCAATTTTTCAAAGCAGACCAATCTGTAAATACAGGAAGTGCATCTACTCCACCTTCGAGTTTAATACCGTAAATATTTATTTTTGTATCTTTTTTCAATACAGTCTCACCACTGCCCTTAAAATCTCCCGACATATGTATTGGCAATAGGTAATGTGCACTTACCATCTCACGGAAAAATAGATTTACAAAATCTTCATCCTTATAGTAATTATCATATTCATATAAAAGTCCAAGTATATATGGATTTTCTACAGCCTTATTCACATCGGATTCTATCTGAAATTCTATATTTGTAAGCAAAGCGTATTTAAAATCATCCGACTCGTCTATATGTTCAAACCCTATATTTGCATATGAATCTTTTATTACTTCCAAATCATTTCCGGCACTGTCTGCAATCTTTGCAATTTTAAGATGAGATACTTTACCACTTTTAAAAAGTACGGTTACTTCCTCTTTACTTACAGTACCGTGCACATCTCCTTCAAGTATTATACTTCCCTTATCTTTACAGCCCTTTACCAACATGGTAAATCTGTTTTTAACTGTTTCAACCTCTTTATTTTCTTTATTATCAACATTATTTTTAGATGAAAAAGCATCTTTTATCTTATCCCAAAACATATATACTCCAAGTTACTGTGCTTTTGTAAAGGCATTCAAACAGTCTTTAACAACCTTTTCGTCTTTAGCATTTATAACTATAACTGATACATCCTTTCCTGACTCTAAAAACACCTGTGTATGATACTGTGTAACACCGTTTGCGGTTAACTTTGCATTTATACAAGGAGCATCCTGACCCAAAAATTTTATAGTTGTACTTTCCGCCTTAATATCTCCCGCACCCTCACTATCCTTATTGATTTTCGCTATATTTCCGTCTATATATGCCTTTAAATCCGAGGTTATATTCACAAGTCCGAATAATACAGAGCTGCCGTTTGCAGTGTCATGTGCATACATTTTTAATGTATCATCATGTGTCTTTTTTTGCATATCACTAAGATCCTCAGTACTTACCATCTCCATATTTACAGACTTAGCATCAAACTTTATATTAAATACTTTATTGGTATATATACTGCCGTCATATGTACCGTTCATATCTTCATTGTTTGCGCGCTCAGCAGTGCTTTCTACAGTACTTGCAACAGGACTCTCTGTCTTACTTTCAGCTTTGTTATCAACCTTGTTACCTCCACAAGCAGTTATGGAAAGAGCAGACAAAACTGCAATACCCGCCATTATAAGTTTAATATTCTTCATCATTTTTCCTCCCGAGTACAAAATATACTTTTTATTTGAGTATATCACCTATTAAAATAAAAATAAATTGTTCTATCAAAAAGGCACACCTTATTTTATCAAGGTATGCCTTTTATTATAAATAATATTTACTCCGCCTTTGTAAACATATCAAGTCCTTTAGAGCTTTCTTCAGCATTTGTTGTTATTGTAGCAATTGTATATATTCTTCCTCCAACCTCAACAAAAGCCTGAGTTGTATACTGAGTTACTCCACCCATAGTTAAATCTGCAACTATAGCAGGTACATCCTTGTCCATTAATTTTGTTGTTGTGCTTTCAATATTTAAAGCATCCTCTCCTAAGGACTCATTATTTTTCTTTGTTGTTTCAATATACTCATCCATATAGGTCTTTAAATCTGTACCTTCATCCAATATGCCTATCATAGCTATTTTAGTATAATTATTGTTGTAAGCATAAAGTTCCAGTTTTCCTTCAGACTGGATTCCCATAGCTTCAAGCTCAGCTTGATCCGCTATTCTCATATCATTGGCTGTAGCATCAAACTTTAAATTTAATGCTTTATTTGTATAAACATTATCCGCAGTAACTCCTGCCAAATCCTCTGCAGATATATTAGCTTCACTTGAAGCTTCTGCGCTGCTTTCTTCTTTCTTTTCTTCAGTAGCTGCTTCTGCACTTGTTTCTTTACTTTGTGCTTCAGAAACACTTTCACTTCCCACTGTTGCTTCAGTCTTTTTGTTACCTCCGCATGCGGTTACAGCCAATACCGATGCTATAGCCAATACTGCCAATTTAAAACTTCTTCTCATAATGTCCTCCGTTTTATATAACTTTTTTCGTACTGATTATACAAGACAGAACATATAAAAGCTTTAGGATTTGTATTAATTTTTATTTAAGATAATTTAGGTTAGTATGATTTATTCGTATTTCTGAAATAAATCAAATCCGGACTGTGCCTCTTTTTCATCCTTGCCGCTTGATACTATAATCATCATATAATCATCCTTTACTCTGAAGAGATATTTCTGACACTGTTTTCCAACCGTTGTATCCACATAAATATCCAAACATGATAATTCTTGACCAAGAAAATATGCATCCGATTTCTTTACCTCTGAACTTTTCAGCTGATCTTTCGGGACTTTACTAAGTTGACTTTCCATTATCTCTTTTTGTGCATCCAAATATTCATCCATAGGCATTAACACATTATTTTTTGCCAATGAAACACTTATTCTCTTTGTAGTGTCGGTATTGTCGACTGCAAACATATCTGTAAATGATTTGCCGTCTTCAATATGCTTCTTTACGGCAGCTACATCCGATTTTTCTATACCGTCATTTCCCATATTTTTAAGTCCTTCATCACTTACAAATTCCAGACCTGTTTTGCTTATATCAAACTTTATATCAAGCATCTTATTTGAATAAACTTTATCACTTATACTTCCAAGCACAAGAGTACCTTCAGAGTCGTTAA
>CAKAQP010000042.1 GCA_916720285.1 uncultured Lachnoanaerobaculum sp.
TCGCATGAACGAATGGTCCTATTTCTTTTAGGGACTTATTTCACAGCCCCTTTATTTATTTACCTATTATTTCAACAACTCTTCCATAGTATGCCAGCCAAGTACCGCACATTTTACTCTTGCAGGCATATGTGAAATATCTCTGAGGGCTCCGGCCTCATCAAGTTCTTCTATCTCTTCTTCAGTTGCCTCTCCCTTTATCATACGGAAGAACATATCTGAGAGTCTGATAGCTTCATCCTTTTCAAGACCTATTACCATATCAAGCATTATATCCGCTGAGGCCTGTGATATGGCACATCCGTCTCCTACGAAAGCACCGTCTTCTATGATGCCCGAATCATCAACCTTAAGCTTTAAAGTTATATGATCACCACAGCTTGGATTGACACCGTCCAGTATTAGATTGGCACCGGGAAGATCATGTTTATGATAAGGTCTTAAATTATGCTCTGTCAGAATTTCATTATAAAAGGCTCTGTTCTCACTCATCGTATCCCATCTCCTTTCTTATCTCTAAAAGAGCAGCTGAGAGTGCATCTATCTCTTCCTTTGTGTTATAGAAAGAAAGACTTGCTCTTGTGGTTGAACTTATTTTTAAATGTTGTAAAAGCGGCTGTGCACAGTGATGTCCGGCTCTTACCGCAATACCCTTTGAATCAAGTATCGTTGATACATCATGCGGATGTACTCCATCCAGTATAAAGTTAATTATACCGCTATGCTTAGCAGGATCTTTTGAACCAAGTATTCTTATATACTTATTCTTTGAAAGAACCTCCATAGCATACTCACTAAGTTCTCTTTCGATACTCTCTATCTTCTCATATCCTATGCTCTCTATATAATCGATAGCTGCCGCGAGTCCAACTGCACCCTCCGCATTTACAGTACCCGCTTCAAATTTATGAGGTAGTGGCGCAAATGTGGCTTTTTCTTTGGTAACATACTCTATCATCTCTCCACCGCTAAGGAACGGAGGCATGGCATCAAGTAATGCCTTCTTACCATAGAGTACACCGATACCCATTGGTCCACATAACTTGTGACCTGAGAATGCAAAGAAGTCCGCATCCAATTCTCTTACATCTATTTTCTTATGAGGTATGCTCTGTGCACCGTCAACAACTACTACAGCACCCACACTATGAGCTTTTTCAATGATATACTCTATAGGTGTAGGTATTCCAAGTACATTTGATATCTGTGTACAAGCTACCAGCTTTGTATTTTCATTTATTTTAGAGTCTATCTCAGCCTTTGTAATCTCACCGTCTTCCTCACAATCAAGGAATACCAGCTTGGCTCCTGTAGCCCTTGCCACCATCTGCCATGGAAGCATATTTGAATGATGTTCAAGTATACTTACAACTATCTCATCACCGGCCTTTATATTGTTCAATCCGTAGCTGTATGCCACAAGGTTTAAACTCTCTGATGCATTTCTTGTAAAGATTATCTCTTCACTTCCGGCTGCATTTATAAACTTAGCCACTTTGCTTCTGGCATTCTCATAGTCCTGCGTAGCTTCAACACTGAGTTTATATACTCCTCTTAAAGGGTTGGCATTGTGATGCTTATAAAAATCATTCATCGCATCCAGTACTGCCTGTGGTCTCTGTGATGTAGCCGCATTGTCCATGTAAATAACATCGTCGGATGCTAAAAGCGGAAAATCATTTCTGTATATACTCTTACTCATCTTCACTGCCTCCAAGATAAAGATTTACCTTTTCTTCAAGTTCGGCATTTTCAAGCTTCTTGCTGATAGCATCTATTCTGGCTCTTGCCACCATCTTTGTAACACTTTCCTTGTCCATACCTCTTGAAGTAAGGTAGAAAAGCATCTCCTCATCAAGGTTTCCTATGGAAGCGCCATGTGTTCCCACTACATCTTCCTCGGCACAGAGTATTACAGGTATACTCTGATTGTGGATATTCTGACCTAAAAGAAGTACATCCTCACTCTCTTCACCGGTTGCATCTTTTGCGCCTCTCTTAAAATCAATAGTACCTCTTAGAAGCTTCTTTGAATTGTCATTAAGTACTCCTGAGGCTATCATTTTGCAATTACTTGACTTTCCTATATGGTCTGCCACATAGTTAAGATCTATCTGCTCCTCGGCCTTACCATAGTAGCCAAGATCTGATATAAACTCACTTCTCTTGCCTACCAGGCTTGCTCTTGCACCTGCAAATATCTTCTCTCCACCCAGTAAGAGCTGTACAAGCTCAAATGAAGCGTCTTTTTCAACCTTTGCACCTATATCATTGAGTGAAATATCACTGTCTGACTGAAGTCCTACTTGATACAATTTTACCTTTGCATCTTTCTCTGCAAAAACGAATGTCTGTACCGCCAAAGCACCTGCATTCTCCTCATTTGAAGAGTAATCCATCCATACATTGACATCGCTGCCTTCAGCCGCATAGATATATACTCTTACTTTTGCAAGACTTTCCTTATCTCTGCATATATTTATATGACTGTTTGACTTTTCACCTGCAAGAGTATTTATAATAATATCTTCACTTTCAGAGTCACAAAGCTCTGTCATATTTGCTCCCATTCCTGTAGGAAGGGCCTTCATAGCTTCGATAATGTCTTTTGAAAGTTCATTATTTGCATTTTCATTTAAAACTTTTATATTTGCACTGCCTGTTTCACTTGGTATAGAAACTGCAGTCTCATTCATCTTTAGCCATCTCCAGGTAAGAACCGGTATTCTGTTTAAAGTAATATCTCTCATTAACCAATACTTCCTTTCATCTCTAATTGAATGAGATTGTTCATCTCTACCGCATACTCAAGCGGCAATTCTTTTGATACATTGTCGGCAAATCCGCTTACGATCATTGCCTTTGCATCCTCTTCACTGATACCTCTGTTCATCAGATAGAATACAGCATCATCACTGATTCTTCCGATTCTTGCCTCATGACCTACATCGGCATCCGCACATCGAATATCCATAGCAGGCACTGTATCCGAGCGTGATATATCATCAAGCATCAAAGACTCACATGATACTGCAGCCTTTGCATTCTTTGCTTTTTCAGATACTACCACAGCATTTCTGAATGTAGATATACCGCCGCCCTTTGAAATCGACTTTGTATTTATAAATGAAGATGTATCAGGTGCCGCATGTACTACCTTTGAACCTGTATCAAGGTTTTGTCCTGCACCTGCGAATGTAATTCCTGTGAATTCCATTCTTGCACCTCTACCCTTTAATATACTCATAGGATAAAGATATGATACATGTGAACCGAATGAACCTGAAACCCATTCAATTCTTCCGCCCTCTTCCACAACCGCTCTCTTTGTGTTGAGATTGTACATATTCTTTGACCAGTTCTCTATAGTCGAATATCTGAGTCTTGCATTCTTTCCTACATAAAGCTCCACACATCCTGCGTGAAGATTAGCCACATTATATTTTGGTGCAGAACATCCTTCAATAAAGTGAAGATCCGCACCCTCATCTACGATAATAAGTGTATGCTCAAACTGTCCTGCACCCTTTGCATTAAGTCTGAAATATGACTGCAATGGAATATCAAGATGAACACCCTTCGGTACATATACAAATGAACCGCCTGACCATACCGCACCATGCAATGCAGCAAACTTGTGATCGTTCGGCTTTACAAGCTTCATGAAATGCTTCTGAATCATCTCAGCATACTCACCATGCATTGCACTCTCAAGATCTGTATATACAACACCCATCTGTGAAACTTCATCTCTTACATTGTGGTATACAAGCTCTGAATCATACTGTGCACCTACACCTGCCAAAGATTTTCTTTCAGCCTGTGGTATACCGAGTTTTTCAAAGGTATCCTTGATATCCTCAGGAACCTCTGACCACTTTGTCTTCATATGTGTATTAGGTCTTACATAAGTAACAATATTGTCGATATCAAGACCGTCTATAGACGGACCCCATGGCGGAACTTCCATCTGATTATATATTTGTAATGCCTGCAATCTGAAATTTTGCATCCATGCAGGATCGTTCTTTTCTTTTGAAATCTGAGACACTAACTCAGGTGTAAGACCTGCAGCTATCTTGAAGTTGTCCTTATCTTCATTTCTGAAGTCATACATACTTCTGTTAATGTCTTCTACATATGTCTTTTCCTTCATTATTTGCTCTCCTGAATATACTTTTCAAATCCATGCTCATTGATTTCATCAACCAAAGAAGCATCTCCTGTCTTTATGATTTTTCCGTCTACCATAATATGTGTATAGTCAACCTTTAATGACTCAAGTATTCTTGTACTGTGAGTAATTATAAGGAGAGCACCGTCTTTTTTCTTCTGATATTCTTTGATACCGGCTGAAACTGTTCTTACAGCATCCACATCAAGTCCTGAATCTGTCTCATCAAGTATTGCAAGCTTCGGTGAAAGCATAAGAAGCTGTAATATCTCAGCCTTTTTCTTCTCACCACCTGAAAATCCTACATTCAAGGCTCTGTTGGCATACTCACTGTCCATATTTAAGACTTCCATATTCTTTGCAAGGTCTTTTTTAAACTGCATCATCTTTACTCTCTTGCCGCTTACAGACTCTACTGCATTTCTGATAAAACTGCTGAGTGGAAGTCCCGGTACCTCAAGAGGATTCTGGAATGATAAGAACATTCCCGCCTTTGCACGCTTGTCTGCCGACTCATCAATTATATTCTTACCGTCAAATATAATTTCTCCGCTGTTTGCAACATATCTGGGATTACCCATAAGAGCATATCCCAATGTTGACTTACCTGCTCCGTTCGGTCCCATAAGTACATGTGTTTCGCCTTTTTTAATTTCTATATTTACTCCATGAAGAATTTCCTTTAAATTCTCATCATCTTCTATGGAAACTGTTAAATTATTTACATTTAATAATGACATTGATTTTTCCTTTCACCTCTCCCTTGAGCTTAGGGGTAATCTATAATAGAAAACCTGTATTCTATTAATTATATTGGAATTTTAAGGCTTAATTCCCAGTAAGTCAATAGGAATTAAAAAAAAGCCCTTAAAAAAGGGCTTTTAAATGCTTATGTATTTAATTTTGTACAATATTTTTATACAATTCCCTGTGAAATCATTGCGTTTGCAACCTTCTCAAATCCGGCAATATTCGCACCTGCCACATAGTTGCCTTCCTGACCGTATCTCTTAGCCGCATCGTCAACCTTTGTAAAGATATCCTTCATGATGCCTTTAAGCTTCTCATCAACTTCCTCAAATGTCCATGAAAGTCTCATAGCGTTCTGGCTCTGCTCAAGACCTGAAACAGATACACCTCCTGCATTTGAAGCCTTACCCGGCATAAAGAGTACTCCATTATCCTGAAGATACTTTGTTGCCTCAAGAGTTGTAGGCATGTTTGCACCCTCTGCCACTGCAAAGCAACCGTTAGCTACAAGTGCCTTCGCTCCGTCAAGGTCAAGCTCGTTTTGAGTAGCACATGGAAGGTAGATATCACATTTGATATTCCAAATTCCCTTACCTTCTGTATACTTGGCAGAAGATACTCTGTTTGCATACTCTGATATTCTCTGTCTCTTAACTTCCTTGATATCCTTGACAATATCTACCTGTATACCGTTCTCATCATATACATAACCGTTTGAATCACAGAGTGCAACAACCTTTGCTCCAAGCTGCTGTGCCTTTTGTATTGCATAGATTGCAACGTTTCCTGAACCTGTAACTACAACTGTCTTTCCCTTAAGTTCCTTGTTGTTTGCCTTAAGCATCTCATCAAGAATGTATACAAGACCGTAGCCTGTAGCCTCTGTTCTTGCTAAAGAACCTCCGAAAGGAATTCCCTTTCCTGTAAGAACACCTTCAAACAATGTTGTAAGTCTCTTGTACTGACCGAAAAGGTAACCGATCTCTCTACCGCCTACACCGATATCACCTGCCGGTACATCTGTGTCTTTTCCGATATGCTTATAAAGCTCGTTCATAAAGCTTTGGCAGAATGCCATTACTTCTCTGTCTGATTTTCCCTTAGGATCAAAGTTTGAACCGCCTTTTCCTCCACCCATAGGAAGACCTGTAAGTGAGTTTTTAAGTACCTGCTCAAATCCGAGGAATTTAAGTATTGACTGGTTTACTGTAGGATGGAAACGAAGTCCTCCCTTATAAGCACCTATTGCATTGTTGAACTGTACACGATATCCCTTGTTTACCTGTACATTTCCTTTGTCATCCACCCATGGAACTCTGAATGAAATAATTCTCTCAGGCTCTACAAGTCTCTCTAAGATACCGTTCTTTCTGTAAAGCTCCTCATTTGCATCAACAACAAGCTTTAATGACTCCAAAACTTCCTTAACAGCCTGATGAAACTCCGGCTCATTAGGGTTTGCAGCTACAACCTTCTCTAAAATCTCTTCTACGTATGACATAATTCTTACCTCCTAGGCTTTGTAGGTACTTTGAATACTCAAAATACTCTTGACGTTCAACTCTTAAATAAACGGTTGAATCATAAATATATAAAAAGGCAAAGACTCCCTATATAGGCGTCTTTGCCGAACACAAGTCATTTTAGCAGAATTTCTTTAAATGTCAAGAAAAAATTATAAAATATCTTCCAGAATATCAAGAGAATGAAAATGTCTGTCTATATATTTTCTTATCATGATATCCATATATTTTTCTATCTCTGTAAGTGCCTCCTCTGTGATTACAAAGGTAAAAAGTTTCTCAGGCTTTGAATATATTATATATTCCCAGGTATATAAGGCGGTTTTATCCTTAAGTCCCGGAGTCAAATCATACTCGCCGTTTATTGTCATAAGCTTAAGCTCGAAAATTCTTCTTACAAGCCTGTTAGGTATGGATTTTTTGGTTAAAGCCAGCAATGTATAATATATAAGCTTTAAGCTCTCTATATCCACCAAAGCTTCCTTTGTGTAATAATCAAGCATTTCAAGAAAATACGTGCCGTAGCAGGTACTCTCAATATCTGCACTTACCTCTTCAAAATAGTTGGCAATATCCGCATTGACTATATTATAAGAATCTCTGCCCTCATACAGCTTAAACTTTCCATATGCAAATATTCTGGCAAATCCCATCATCTGATTGTTGATACGCCTTGCACCTTTTGCAAAAGCATATATTTTGCCTCTCTCTTTTGTAAAGATAGTCACACGCCTGTCAAAATCACCGATGGGCATTGATTTTATAACAATGCCCGTCAATTCAACAAAATCTCTCACATTATAAATCCTTTGGATTGTAACCGAAGTTTTTCATCTGTACATCGGAATCTCTCCACTTAGGTCTGACCTTTACCCAAAGCTTCAGATTCACTCTGCTCTCAAGCAGACCTTCTATATCTTTTCTGGCTGCAGTACCGATTCTCTTCAGCATACTGCCTCCCTTTCCTATGATAATTCCCTTATGTGAGTCTTTCTCACATACTATAGCGGCCTCGATATCCACCATATCTCCCGAGTCTCTGTAGTTAAATGTATCTATCTCCACAGCTATACCGTGAGGTATCTCCTCCTGCAAGAATCTCAGTGCCTTTTCTCTTATAAGCTCTGCCGCTATCTGCTTTATGGGCTGGTCTGTGACCGTATCCTCATCATAATACATAGGACCTTCTGAAAGATATTTAAATATAATATCAAGAAGCTTATCCGTATTTGTTCCCTTAAGTGCTGATACCGGCACCACTTCGGCAAACTGCATTCTTGATGAGTACTTGGCTATTACTTCAAGCATATCTTCCTTTTGCTTCAGAGAATCCATTTTATTGATGGCGAGTATTACAGGTATATTCACACTTGATAAAATCTCGAAGATATGCTCATCGCCTTCACCTATAAATGTACTCGGTTCTACAAGCCAGAGAACCATATCCACATCTCTTAAAGTTCTTGTAGATACCTTTACCATATATTCTCCAAGCTTATTTTTAGCTTTATGTATACCCGGAGTGTCAAGGAATACTATCTGACCTCTTTCGTCTGTAAATACTGTCTGTATTCTGTTTCTTGTAGTCTGCGGCTTATTTGATGTTATAGCTATCTTTTGTCCTATCAGCGTATTCATCAATGTTGATTTTCCTACATTCGGTCTCCCTATAAGGGCAACAAATCCTGATTTCATATATTCTCCTATCAATCCTTATAAAGATGCTTTACCTCTTTAAAGAGCTCCTTATCCTTTTCTATCAAATCCTCATTACCGATAGCACAAATAAGTTTGTCTGAAAGCACAGCCTCAAGTAGTGGTACCAAAGCTCTGATATCTTCCTCACTTGTATTTAGAACTTCTTCTCTTTCCTTTACAAGATCCTCATATCTAACTTTTGAGTAATATGAGCTTAGTCCCTTTAATCCTTCTCTTGAAGGTGTCAGAGGTGTGTCAAGTTCGCTTATAGCACCTATTACGGACTTTGTCATCTCTCTGTCATTTGCCGTAAAGTTTTTCACATAGTCCACTATGCCCTCATATACCTTGTTTGTATTTGATACATTAGGATCTCTGTATGAAACAAAACCTGAGTTTCCGCTTCTTCCAAAGATAGCGCTGCATCCGTATGCGCCGCCCTTTACTCTGATATTGTTCCACAGATAGTCATAACTTAAAAGCACCTTCAGTACTCTTAAAACTCCTGTATATTTAAATCCGTGATTCACAAAATTTCCGAATCTTGCAACATAGTTTACCATTGAAGGTGTTACAAATCCCTCATTTTTGATTTCTGTTTTTAATACAGCCTTTTTTGGCTTTGTGCCTTCTTTGAAAAGACTGTCTGTAAGACTTTCTATTCCGTTAAATGCATTCTTATATCCCTTTTCATCACATATGGTATGTATCAAAAGATTATCCGCACTAAATACTGTTTTTGAGAGTCTTGAGAGGTTTTCATAAACTCTGTCAAAGTCTTTTTCAATATCTATATTTTCAAGGAAGTTAAGATAAGCGATACCCTTTGTCAAATCGTTAAATAAAAGTTCCTTTGATATATAAGATCCCGCTCTTGTAAGTGCACTCATATGACCTGATGAAACTAATCTGTCCTTACCTGCCTTTACCTCTGCAATTATATCCTTAACTCTCTTCTTATCCTCAAGCTTTGACATTGTGAGTACTTCAGCCACATTTGAATAGAGCCATGATTCTTTGCCATACAATATTTTTGCATTTACACTGAATGCAAAGGTAAAGTCTATAGGATTTGCATCGGTTGCAAATGCCTCAATAACATATCCGACTCCACCTGAATTTAAATTTACATTTGTGGAAAGTGCCGCATAGCTTTGTTTCTTTGTATCTATATAGCCCAATATTTCCTTTAAAAGTGCCAGATACTTAAGTTCTTCTTCATTTGCAAAGTCAATATTGAAGATAAACTTCATATAATTGATTCCCGATGTAAATACTTTTGAGTGAATTACAGGTATTTCTTTTCCCGAAGCCTTTATACTCTTTTCTTCATACTCGGGCATCTTCACTTCCCTGCTGATATCATCTCTGCTAAGTAAAGGAATCTTTAAAAGGTCCTCTTCACTTGAAGGCTCCGACTGATACTTTTTAAGTGCCAAAGTATCATCATATATCTTCTTTATCTCTTCTTTTGACAATGTATCTTTGAATGCTTTAAGCTTTGCCTTAAGTTCCGCATCCTTCTTTGTGGTAAGACCTTTTTTAGGTGTCATGGTAACTATAGCCGTATTCTTGTTATCAAGAAGATAATTCTTTATCAGATTTTCAAAATAATTATTATCTATCTCTTCTCTGAGAGTTTTGAAAATATTTTCAAATCTTAAATGTATTGTAGGGTCCGCATCGTAAAGCCATGAATCAAAACTTGAAAGTCCGTACATAAGCCCCTTAGGATATGAACCGTAGTCAGCCTCTCTTGCTTTAAATTCAAATACATTTATAGCGGCCTTTATAGTCTCTTTATCAATTCCTTCATCTGCAAGCTTTCTTAAAGTACCCTCTATAACAGCCAAAAACTCAGGCTTTCTGTCAAGATTTGTATTCTTTGAAGTTACGGTGAAATATGGCATAGAGATTCCGTTTGCATATCCGCCGAATACATCCTCTCCTATGCCCGCATCAATAAGTGCATCAGTAAGATATGCTCCCGGTGCATCTATAAGTACATACTCAAGTATATGAAATCCCATAGAAACGACCGGATCAAGCTCTCCGCCCACCAATGTATTCCATGAAAGATATGTGGCATTTTCCTCACCCTGAGCCTCTGTAATAGGATATTCAAAGTTTGCTTCCTTTACACTTTCAAGCTCTTTTACTTCCTCTATCTTAGAATCCACCTCTCTGTATTCAAACTTATCAAGGTATTCTCTGTCTATCCACTCAAGTTTTTTTGCCATATCCATATCTCCGTAGAGATAAATATATGAATTTGACGGATGGTAATACTTTGAGTGCATATCAAGGAAATTCTCATATGTAAGTGTAGGAATAAAGTCAGGATCACCACCGGATTCCTCACCGTAAGAATGTCCTTCAAACAACACCTTTGTTATTGACCTTTCCAGTACACTGTCGGCAGATGAAAAAGCACCCTTCATCTCATTGTATACTACACCGTTTAAAATAATATCTCCGTTTTCATCAGGATTACCCTTCTCATCCACTACTTCATAATGCCAGCCTTCCTGCTTAAATATCTTCTCCTCATTGTATACATTAGGATAAAATACCGCATCCAGATAAACTTCCATAAGATTGTCAAAGTCCTTATCATTGCAGGATGCAACCGGATAAACCGTCTTGTCTGGATATGTAATTGCATTTAAAAATGTGTTCAATGAACCCTTTACAAGTTCTACAAACGGATCCTTTGCAGGAAATTTCTTTGAACCGCAAAGTACGGAATGCTCCAAAATATGGGCAACTCCTGTAGAATCCTTTGAAGGTGTTCTGAATCCTATCGTAAATACCTTATTGTCATCATCTGAAAGTAAGGTGAAAACTCTTGCCTTTGTCTTTTTATGTTCAAGAACAACCGCTTTTGCACTGATTTCTTCGATATCCGATATATCTTTGATCTCATATGCCGACAATTCTTTTATATGTTTTAACTCTTCATCAATATTATAATTTTTCAATATCTGCCTCCTTAGTAAAATTTAAATGTATCCTAAAAACTTGTACTTCAAAATTGCAAATGTTTCTCTCACCAACATATGTAAATAAAGAATATTACCGGACTTTGCACTTATAGGCGAAACTTGTGTATATCCAAGCTTTTTTGCCACCTGCATAGCTCTGAATATATGAAAATCATTTGTCAAAATACCTATGGTCTCCGGTCTTGCTTCCACAACTTCAACCGGCCCGATATCGTTTCTGATTATAAAATCCGTATTTATCTTCATCTCTTCATTGTACTTATCCATAAGGGCTTTTGAATATATAAGATTTTCTCTTGTATTATGTGACTCAACTTCTACAAGAATATTATCTCTGTCAATGCCTCTTTCTATAAGATAATCCGCCATTTCAAGTGATTCAATTTTTCCGTTTTTTTGCATTCCACCGCTTATAACAATAATTGTGCCGGGATTTTCACTTATATAATCTATAGCTTTTTCAAGTCTGTATATGCAGTCACTTTCTTTCTTATCAAAATCTGTCTTGGCACCAAGTATTACTAAAAAATCTAATGATTTTTTATCACCTTTGGGCACCGAAAGTCTTATTACAACTACTGTTATAACAAAAATAAGAATTCCAAGAGTCGCCAAAGTACAGACAGATACCACAGACCACAATGGAATTCTCTTATTTAGATAAAGTTTGATAAGTTTACCCAGGGCAAAAAATACAAATGCAAATACATACCATATGTAATTTTGCAATTCCAAAAAGCCTGCCATAAAAATAACTACAGTCCCGTATATCCCGCATAATATTCCAAGTATAAATAAAAGCATTATACCTCCACTACTTATCTTTCGGGATTATAAATACGTAATATATCTCCTTCTTCAGCTACCTGTTTGTCAAATGTCACTTTCAAAAGTTGCAAAGGGTGTGGAGCACTCTCCATCTTCTCATCCTTTTCATCTTCAATAGACTCAACACATAAAGCTATATTTTCACCGTTCTTTTTCATAATCTCAATGTTGTCTCCAACAAAGAATCTGTTCTTTTGGTTGAATATCGCTCTACCCTTTTCATCCACCTCATTTACAGTTCCTATATAAATATAATTTTTTACATAAGTATTGCTGTCATAAATCTGTGTATCACTGTCCGGCTTTCCGAAGAAAAATCCGGTGGTAAACTCTCTGTAGGTACACTTTCCTATCTCTGATTTATACCATTCAAGGTTTTCTTTAAAGGTCTCAGGCGATTTTAAATAATCATCTATAGCCTTTCTGTATGTTCTTGCCACAGTTGCAACATAGAGTGCGGTCTTCATTCTGCCCTCTATCTTAAAGCTGTCTATACCGGCCTCTATAAGTTCCGGAATATACTCAATCATACAGAGATCTTTTGAATTGAAGATATATGTTCCTCTCTCGTTTTCATAAACCGGCATATACTCTCCCGGTCTTTTTTCCTCTACTACGGAATATTTCCATCTGCAGGAATGAGTACATTCTCCACGGTTGGCATCTTTACCTGTAAAGAAATTGCTGAGCAAACATCTGCCGGAGTATGACATACACATAGCTCCATGTACAAATGTCTCTATCTCCATCTCCTCAGGGATATTGTCTCTGATCTTTTTTATCTCCTCAAGTGAAAGCTCTCTGGCTGTAACAACTCTTGTGGCTCCAAGCTTCCACCAAAAAAGGTAGGTAGCATAGTTTGTATTGTTTGCCTGTGTTGATATATGTATTTCCACTTCGGGCCAGACTTCCTTTGCCACTGTAAATATTCCCGGATCCGATATTATAAGAGCATCAGGACCTATGTCTTTTAATTCCTCAAAATAGCCTCTTGCCGCATCCAAGTCATCATTATGTCCAAGGATATTGGCCGTCACATAGACCTTTTTGCCTCTTTCATGTGCATATTCTATTCCGGCCTTCATATCCTCTTTTGTAAAATTCTTTGCCTTCGCTCTCAGGCTGAAAAACTCACCGCCTATATATACCGCATCGGCACCGTAATCTATTGCAACCTTAAGGTTTTCAAGATTACCTGCCGGTATTAAAAGTTCTAAATCTCTCAATTTACCTCCTACTTCTGCTAAGTAAAACTCCATCTCCTATTGAAAATATCCATGACTCCAAATCTTCATCATGTAAAAGAAGATAAATATAATCTCTCATTCTCTTATGTATGGTCTTATCTCTTTTTCTTATTGCAAAGGAAGACTCTAACAAGTCTCCCTCCTGCAAACAATTATCCGAAAAAATTATTCCCTTATCCTTCAAAAGAGCTTTTACCGTCGGCAACCAGGTAATATACTGTGCCTTGGCCGCATCCATGAAAATAAAATCAAATTTTTTATTTTCATTTACAAGCCTTTCCAGTATTTCCCCGGCATCGCCCTCAATGATTTTCGCTCTGTCTTCCAGATTCGCATACTTAATATTTTTTTTAGCTTCTTCCACTCTCTCAGGCATTTTTTCAACAGTTACTATATCCGCACCGGAGTTTTCCAGCATAACTATAGCGGAATACCCGACAGCACAACCTATCTCCAAAATCGACTTGGGATTTTGCATCTTCAAAACAAATTTCAAAAGATTTTCAGTATCTCTTTTTATTATAGGAATATAGTTTTCCTTTGCAACAGACCTT
>CAKAQP010000043.1 GCA_916720285.1 uncultured Lachnoanaerobaculum sp.
AGATGACAGCTTCTTTGGTAAAAAGTTTATTGAAAAGCTATATTTCTATCCTGCAAATGAGGGAGAAAATAGAAGAATACGTTATGAGAGCAGTAGAGATGAAGATTTGGATATAGATGATATAAAAAGGATAAGGAGCTTTGCAAAGAAGAGCATATCAGAGTTTTTAAAGCCTGCTAAAAATATATTGAAAGCTACTTTATCCGATAATGCTTACGGAGTACTTTTTGAGTTTTCAAAGATAGGTACAAACGGTAGTGATGTTGTGGTAGAGGATTCAGAAGGAAAGCAGATCTTATTAAAAGCTTTATCCGATGATAAAACAGCTATGAGTTCAATGTTCGGACTTCCAAATGTAGACTATCTTAAAAATCAGGTACTGTTTGGACTTGCGCATTATGACTCAAGATTGAAGCAGATATGTATAGAACCAAGAAGTATTATCACAGATGATAAAATACTCAGATTGGCATATTAAGGGAGGTTATTATGAATTTGGATATTTTATATAAATTACAGGAACAATTAAGAAACAGCATAATAACCGGCAGCTCTCTTATAAAGGAAGACTTCAGACTGAAAAAATGTGTAGACGATATGGAGGCTCTTTCAAAGGCGGCACCTGTGTTTTCCCAGATCAAAAAGCAGGCAGAGGAGTTGTTTGTATGTGATGATCCGGGTGAAAAGACACTGGATCTCCTTGCACTGGTGGATGCAGTGCTTGAAACTCAAGCAGGAACATACGAAAATGTCGAGCTTTCAGATATTGAAAAAAGCTGTGGAAGGGTAAATGGCAACTATTCTTATAAGATGCTGGAGCCTATTATAACTGCACTTACTACAACAGGAAGCGGTAGATGGGATGTGTTGGTGGAAGCCAGAAAAGAAAACCCTGATATCTTCTTAGACTATAGAATATTGCCGAAGTTTATTGACGGACTGGGTGACGGATACAGTGAGATCTCATTTATGATCGGAAGATGGATCATGGAATATGGCAAGATGATGATAGAGCCGTTAAAAAAAGGCTTTGACCCTATGGGAAAAAGTGAAATGTATCTAAGATTTGATATTATCGCGGACCTTGCAAAAGAAGAGGAAAATGATTTTTATTTGTCTGTTATAAACGGCGAGGCAAGGAAAGATATAAGAAAAAGGGCCATAAGGTCTTTGAAGTATAGTGAAGATAATATAGACTTTTTGATAGAACTTGCAACAACAGCCGATAAGGCGAGTAAGAATGATGCTATAGAGACTTTAAAGACATTTAAGAATGAAAAGTCAGTTGAATTTTTGAAAACTGTAGAAGTTAAGAAGAAATAAAAGGTGATAGATATGAGCGAAGAATTACAAAGGCTTCCGGCGGAGGTCATGTTCCAAAAAGAAATAGATGCACTTATTGCAGCTGAAAAGAATCCTATTCCTACGGGATGGAAGATGTCACCAAAGTCTGTACTCACTTATATTATGGGTGGTGAGTGCAATGGTGTTAAAATAATGCCTAAGTATATAGGAAATAAAAGAATAGTTGAGATTGCCATAGCTACTTTGGTAACAGACAGAGCGCTTCTTTTGATAGGTGAGCCGGGTACTGCAAAGTCATGGCTTTCAGAACATCTATGTGCTGCTATAAACGGTAACTCAACCTGCGTTATACAGGGAACTGCAGGAACTACAGAGGAGCAGATAAGATACTCATGGAATTATGCTATGCTTATAGCAGAAGGTCCTAGTGATAAGGCGATTATAAAGAGCCCTGTTTTTGAGGCTATGGAAGAGGGTAAGATAGCCAGATTTGAAGAGATTTCTCGTTGTGCTTCCGAGGTACAGGATGCTCTTATTTCTATTCTTTCAGAAAAGAGAATTTCGATTCCGGAACTTGGTAAGGACAGTGCGGCTAAGAAGGGATTTTCCATAATAGCTACAGCTAATACCAGAGACCGAGGTGTCAATGATATGAGTGCCGCTCTAAAGAGAAGATTTAATATAGTGGTGCTTCCAAGTCCAAATACTCTTGAAGAGGAGATGGATATAGTAAAGACCAGAATAGAGAAGCTTTCAGAGGGTATGGCATTGCTTTCAAAGGTGCCTGAGGCTGAGGTAATAAAGAAGGTTTGTACAATATTTAGAGAGCTTAGACAGGGAGAGACCTTGGATGGAAAGCAAAAGATAAAATCCACAGCAAATGTACTTTCTACAGCGGAGGCTATATCTTTACTCACAAACAGTATGTCTTTGGCAGGAAGCTTTGGAAACGGAGAGATAAGTGATGCCGATCTGGCAGCAGGACTTCAGGGTGCAATAGTAAAAGAGGACTCCAAGGACTCAAAGGTTTGGGAAGAGTACCTTGAAAATATAATGAAAAAGCGTGGAAAAGAGTGGATCGGACTCTACAATGAATGTAGGATGCTCAATGGCTAGGAGGCAGCCATGAAAACTTTTGGAATTAGACATTTTTCACCTGCCGGAGCTTATTTTGTAAGGCAGTTTCTGGATAAAATAAAGCCTGATTTGGTGCTTATAGAGGGACCGGCGGATTTTGACTTCTTAATAGATGATATTGTTTCAAAAAAACTTGTTCCTCCGTTTGCTATTATGGCATATACAAAGGAAGCACCTATTGATACCATACTCTATCCTTTTGCAGAATATTCACCTGAGTATCAGGCTATTCTTTGGGCAAGTGAAAATAATAAGGAATGCCGATTTTTTGACTTGGAATCTGATATAATGCTGGGATTTGAAAGAGAAGATGATAATGTCAAAGATGAGGAGATGACTCCTGAAGAACCTACAAAGAATACATCAGATGTGGATATGGAAGGCTTTTGGGAGAGAAACTTAGAGCAGAGTGAGAATATGGATGCCTATAGAGCCGGAAGTGCTTTGTTTGGTGAAAGCCTTAGAAAAGATACAAAACCGGATGACAAATCTTTTGCAAGAGATATAATTCGTGAAAGCTTTATGAAAAGGAAGATAAAGGAATATATAGCAAAGGGCTTTGATACGGAAAAGATAGTGGCCATAACAGGTGCTTTTCATACATCAGCTATTGAAAAACTTGACGGAGCAATGACTGATAAGGAATATAAGGGATTAGAAAGAAGAGAATCCAATATCACCTTGATGCCATATTCATACTACAGACTCAGTAAAAGAACAGGATATGGTGCCGGAAATGCTGCACCGGCCTACTATGAACTGCTTTGGCAGGGACTTGTAAATAATGATATTACTTTACATGAAAGAAAGTATCTGAGTACTTTGGCAAAGTACATGAGAGAACATGGAGGCATCGTTTCATCAGCACAGGTAATAGAGGCAACAAGGCTGGCAAGAGAACTCGCTGTTATACGTGGTGGATCTATTCCTACACTTGAGGATTTAAAAGATGCGAGCATTACCTGTATGGGCGGTGGAAGTTTCGGTGAAATGGCAATGGGTTTTGCCCAAACCGATATAGGTAAAAAAATTGGAAATGTGCCACAGGATGCTATGCAGACGTCTATACAGAGTGATTTCACTAATAAAATTAAACAGTTAAAACTTGAAAAGTATAAGGAACTTGTAGCAACACCATTGCAGCTTGATTTAAGAGAAAACTTAAGAGTAAAGTCGCAGGAGAGTGCTTTTCTTGATTTGAACAGATCTTTTTTCCTCTATAGACTTGTTGCACTTGGAATTGATTTTGCTAAGATCAAAAAAAGCAATCAGGATAATGCAACATGGGCAGAGAACTGGATACTGCAATGGACACCCGAAGCTGAAATACAGATAGTGGAAAGTGTATTAAAGGGAGATACTATCGTAGATGCTGTAGCATTTGTTTTGGGTGAGAAACTTTCTGAGGCTACAAAGATATCAGAAATAGCAAAAGTTATAGAAGATGCATTTAACTGCGGATTGCCAAAAATAGTAGAGGGTGCAGGAAGAAGTCTTGATGAAATGGCAAACGGTGCTATATCAATGAATGATATAGCAGATACAGTAAGTAAACTTTCAAATATGATCTCATTTGGAGATATAAGAAAACTGGACAGAGAACCTTTGGTGCCTATTGTAAAAAGACTTTGTATCAGAGCTTCTCTTATGCTGGTTGGAGAGTCGGCATGTGATGATATAGCTGCAGCCACATTAGCAGAGGATATCCAAAAAATACATAGTGTTTTTATGATGCAGGAATTTTTGGATGAGAGTTTTTGGCTTGATAAGCTTATAGAACTTTCAAACAGAGATGATTTGAATACAAAAATATCAGGACTTGCCACAGCAATACTTCTGGATGCAGGTAAGATAGATGAACCTACTCTTAGAATGGAGGTTTCAAGGAGACTTTCTATGGGCATGCCGGCAGAACTTGGTGCAAATTGGTTTGCAGGATTGTCTATGAGAAATCATTATGCTCTTATAGGAAGGCTTACACTCTGGGAGAGTCTTAGTGAATATTTGGATACTCTGGATGAAGAGGAATTTAGACGCTCTGCGGTATTTTTAAGGAGAGCCTTTGTAGAATACAGTGCAAAGGAAAAGGATATGATTGCGGAGAATCTCGGTGAAATATGGGGACTAAATGCACAGGCGGTAAGTGAAATAATCAACTCTGAGATAAAGGAAGTGGATACAGAGATACTTGAAGACTTTGATTTTGGAGACTTTTAGGGAGATATAAATGGATACAAAGGACAGACTGAGGCGTTGGAGGCTGATACTTGGATCCGAGGCTGAAAAAAGAATGGACGGTATGGATGGCGGCAATGACCTCAGTCAGGAAGATCTTATGATGGATATGGCTCTGGATGCTATCTATAATAGGGATATGAAATTCAGCTTCGGAGGAGGAGCCGGAAGGGGTGCTTCAAGTCCACAGATAAGCAGATGGCTTGGAGATGTGAGAACACTTTTTGATAAGGACCTTGTAAAGATTATCCAGGCTGATGCTATGGAAAGATGTGGATTAAAACAGCTTATATTTGAGCCTGAGCTTTTAAATAATATAGAACCTGATATGCAAATGGCAAGTATGATACTTACTCTAAAGGATCAGATACCGAAACAGAGTAAGGAAAATGCAAGAGAATTTATCAGAAAAATAGTGGAACAGATAAATGCATTACTTGAAAGTGATTTAAAAAGAGCGGTTACCGCAAGTATTAACAGGAAATTGCATTCGCCTATACCGTCAGCATCAGCACTTGATTTTCAAACTACAATAAGGAAGGGTATCAAAGATTATAATGCAAAGCTGAAGAAGATTATTCCACAAAAGTATTATTTCTTTGAAAGAAGTGCTACAACTGCCGCCAATAAATATACTGTAATTTTAGATATTGACCAGAGCGGTTCTATGGGAGAGTCGGTAATATATTCATCTATAATGAGCTGTATACTGGCAAGTATGAGTGCTATAAAGACTAGGGTAGTGGCTTTTGATACCAATATAGTGGATCTGAGCGAGAAATGTGAAGACCCTATTGATTTGCTTTTTGGATTTACTTTGGGTGGCGGAACAGATATTGAAAAATCTATAAAATATTGCAGTAAATATATAGAGAATCCTAAAAAGACCATTTTCTTCTTGATTTCAGATCTTGAAGAAGGCGGAAATCGTGCAGGACTTCTTAGAAGACTGACTCAGATGAAGGAAGACGGTGTAATTGTTATCTGTTTGCTCGCAATATCGGATTCAGGTAAACCTTTTTATGATGCAAATATGGCACAAAGGATTGCAAACAACGGCATTCCTTGTTTTGCGGCAGCACCACAGATGCTACCAAGGCTACTTGAAAAAGCAATGAAAAATGAGGATCTTAGTGAGTTTGCAAACAGTAATATGGGAGTCGGGAAATAAAGATCTATAATCAAATAAGAGTTTTATTTTAGGAGAAAAGAAAATTGAGAAAATTATTTACTGTTACACTTGTAATATTATGTGCTGTTTCAATTATGGGATGTAAAGCAAGAAAAAATTACACAGATGCTAAAGAATCCACAGAAACTCAGACAATTATAGAGTCACAGGAGTCTGCGGAAACTAAAGAAGCTGAAGAAACAAAGGAGAGTGCTAATCTGTTAGGAGGTTGGACAATAAATTCAAAGTTTGAACCAAATGAGAATATAAATGCTATGGCAGCTTTTGATAAAGCAACAGAAAGCTTGGAGAGCTATAAATATACCGTTATTGCAGTACTTGGATCACAAATAGTGGCAGGAACAAATTATTCCTATCTTTGCAGAGCGGAAATGGTGGTACCTGATGCCAAACCTGAGTATGTGATTGTAAATGTATATGAGGATTTGGAAGGAAATGCCGAGATTACAGGTAGTCTTAGCCTTTTAGAAGACAAAGAAGGCTGGGAGTACAATGATATAAATCCTTTTATGGAAGAAAATAAAGAGGTCAAGACTTTGTTTGATAAAGCGCTTGACGGTTTGACCGGTGCGGAATATGAGCCTATTGCATATATCGGTTATAAGGATAATTCATATGCTATACTTACAAAGATAACAATTACCTCAGTAGAGCCTTTAATAAGTCTTTCAACGGTATACATTACAAAAACAGACAGTGGGGCTATGATTGATGATATATATGATATTGATATGTCTTTGGAGAATGTAGGAAATCAATAATTGAGTATTATTTATGGGACAGCTGAGTCTGTTGTAAGAACTTTTTAAATAAATATTTTATAAGGGGGAAATATGAATTTTAGGTTTGCAAAAAGAGAAGATACTGCTTTAATACTTTATTTTATAAAGGAACTTGCTCTTTATGAGAAAATGCTTGATGAAGTGGTAGCTGATGAGAAAATCTTGGAAGAATGGGTTTTTGATAAGCAAAAGGCAGAGGTTATTTTTGTAATGGAGGATGAAAAGGAAGTAGGATTTGCACTTTTCTTTCATAACTTTTCAACATTTCTTGGAAGGGCAGGAATATATCTTGAGGATCTATTTGTACTGCCTGAGTTTAGGAAAAGAGGATATGGTAAGGCTTTGCTAAAGAAATTGGCGGCTATTGCAGTAGATAGAGGGTGTGGCAGACTTGAGTGGTGGTGCCTTGACTGGAATAAGCCAAGTATTGATTTTTATCTGTCTTTGGGTGCCGAGCCTATGTCAGACTGGACCACATATAGGATTACAGGGGATACATTAAAGAGGATAGCGGAAGTGTAAAAGATATTATTGATACAGTATGATAAGTTGAGTAGACCGGTACAATTTGTGTAGCGGTCTATTTTTATAAATTTTAATTCATGATATTTAATAAGATATTGTTGAGTTTTGATAATATGTAGGGTAAAATATAATATATCTTACATGACTTAAATTTCTAAATTTTCTAGAATCAAATAATATTAATCCCCGAGAGAATAGATAGTAATTTTAATTTTTGGTATAATAGGGAGGAGACATGGGAGAAAAAGACGTAACTCAAAAAATGTTGGAATGTTATAATGATGTATTCGCAGATGTTTTAAATGTACTTTTATTTAACGGTGAGATGATAGTTGATGAGAGTAACCTTACCGACGCTTTACCAACGAGTGTATTTAAAGTGGACGGAAGAGTCAGAACACAGGACAGAGATGTTGCAAAATATTCGAATAACAGTAAAATAAATATGGCATTTTTTGGATTGGAAAATCAAACAGGACCTGATAAGCTAATGCCATTTAGAGTCTATGGATATGATGGTGCAGAGTATGCAAAACAAAGTAGGAGAGAAAACAGGAATGAAATAAAATATCCTGTAATTACTTTAGTATTATATCTTGGATTTGACAGAAAGTGGGAATATCCCAAAACACTGTTTGAAATACTTGACATAGACGAAAATATAAAACCTTATGTTAATGATTTTAAGATAAATCTTTTCGAGATAGCATATTTAGATAGGGAAAAGATAGACTTATTTAAAAGTGATTTTAAAATACTGGCTGACTACCTGTACCAAATGAGAGTGAATAAGGACTATATACCTGATAAAACTGTAATTGATCATGTAGAAGAATTATTAATGTTGATGGCTTCAATGACAGGAGACGGAAGATTTGAGGAAACTATAAATGATTTGAACGGAAAGGAGCGAGTGACTATGTGTGAAGTACTTGATAGAGTAGAGGCAAAAGGTATTGAAAAAGGTATTGAACAAGGGTTGGAGATAGGTATTGAAAAAGGAGCTGATATAATAAGCAAGCTGAATGAAATATTGGTAAGGGAAGGGGATTTGGAAAAAATCCTTAAAGCTAATACTAATAAGGAATACAGAAATGAATTACTCAGAAAGTATAATTTGATGGACAATTTTTTAAATTGAGTTTATAACAGAACCTAAAAAAGGGTACTGCAAAATCTGATGTACAACGATTTTGCAGTACCCATTTTTTGTTTTAGGTAATTTAATATAGGCAAAAAATCAGTAGTAGCGAAGATATTAGACTACTTTTATATGGTATTTATATGATTTTTGTTATATAAGTGCTAAAGGTATATTGTCGTTTAGAAAGGGAACAAATATAGGAGAACAGATTTCACTACAAAGCCAAAATTCTTCAGATGTAATGGATAATACAAACTTTTATTGGAATAAGGAAGAAAATATTTCGAAAAACACTGCATCAAAGGTACTTACAGTAGATGAAAATGATTTCATTAATTTGGATACAGAGGTAGAGCCAAAGCGTAGTGAAGACGGAAGAATTGACATGAATGGCCTGTTGCTGTTAAAACCCGAGGCTATGGACAGACTTTCTTCAGGTGCAGGTGGTAGAGAATTTGGAAAAATAATATCTGATAAACCTGACAAAAGCATAGATGTAGCTAAAGAAGAGGCAGGTAGTACTTTACCAAGTACTGATAGAAAAGATGACAAACAAGATAATAAATCCATTGATAATAACCAACCACCTTCAAATGAAAGTAAAGTAATTATACCAAATGACTCAGAGAGTAAGGGCAATGGTGGTAAGTTGGGTTCACAGAAGAGAACAGGTGGAGTAATTACAAGAATACATCATGGCATTTTTACAGGATGGAAAATGGAGATTATAAACGGTGCTATTGTCTGGAAGTATGTGGAAAACGGAAAAATATTAAGTTCCGGATGGGCATACATATTTAATCCTTATACTTTAAGAAATGCATGGTTCAGATTTGATGAAAGTGGATGTATGGAAACAGGTTGGATCCATGAAAATGGAGTTGACTATTATCTTAGTGAGATTTCAGACGGATCTTTGGGAGAGTGGATTAAAAAATAGTATATAATACTTTATACTTAAAATGGGCTATAGTAATCAAAAAGTGACTACTATAGCCTTTTGCTTATACTATTATCTCAGCCCTGCTTCCGCCGGTCTTGTCTTTTTTTACAACGATTTGCTTATCGATTTTTTGCTTTAATTCACCAACATGAGAGATAATACCTATAAGTTTATTATTGCTTGCAAGTGATGCAAGAGCATTCATTGCCTGAGAAAGTGAGTCCTCATCAAGCGAGCCGAATCCCTCGTCTATAAACATAGTATCAAGCTGGATACCTCCGGCTGATGACTGAATCTCATCAGAGAGTCCAAGTGCTAAAGCTAGAGAGGCCTTAAAGGATTCACCTCCTGATAGAGATTTTACGCTTCTGGTTGTACCGTTGTAGTGGTCTATTACATCAAGATCAAGTCCGGTTTGTCCAACTTTGTTAATTGAATCTTCCCTGCGGATCAGATCATATTGTCCGTCGGTCATTATCATAAGTCTGCTGTTTGCTCTTGAGATAATTCGGTCAAAATAATGCATTTGAATGTAAGTTTCAAGCATTATCTTATCCTTTCCGGTGATAGTGCCGTTTGCAGTATCCGACAGTGCCTTTACCCAAGTGTATTTTTTCTCAATATCTATAAGTTCGGAGGATTTGAGTTTTATATTATCGTGGTTTGACTGATTATTTACTATTCTGCTATGAATATTCTCCTTACTTTTACTAAGCTGAATTTTGTTTGATGTAAGCTCAGCCATTTTTTGCTTTTCAGCTTCAAGGTCAACTTCTTGCTTATTTTCCATCTGCTTTGAAAGCTCAGTTTTTGTAGCAGTGGCTGAAGCCAGGTTTTCACTGCACTCATTTAATCTCTTTGTAGCCTGTTCTATATCTTCTTTGATTTTTAAAATTTTTTCTTTATTCTTTTGTATTTCTTTTGTTGCTTCAAGCTTTGAATCAAATGCAAGTTTTGACTTTAAATCAATAATTCTCTCATTTAGTGAGTTATTCTCAGATGTCAAAGTACTTATTGTATTGCTGATAGCAGTTATACTGTTTTGCAATTCTTCTACTCTTGCACGTGACTGAGGAAGTTTGACTTCAATAGCTTCTTTTCTGGCAATATTTTTTTCTTCTGCCCGGATATTTTGGTCAAGTACTTTGATATTACTTTCAAGTTCGGCTATTTTTGATCTTGTAATATCGGTGGCATTATTCATATCGATATCTCCAAGTAGTTCCTTAATAGAGGAAACTGTAGTATCTGTCTTTTCTTTCTTGATACCTATTAAGTTTCCTGCCTTAAGGCTGGCCTCATTTGCCTCGGCATTCGCCTTTGAAAGCTTAGATTGAAGAGCATCCAGTTCATCCTTTTTTGGTACATCAGTGGGTTTAACTGCTTTTTGTGGGTGTGATAGGGAACCACATACCGGACATGGCATATTATCTACTAAAGTTTCTGCCAAAAGACCTGCCTGAGCATCAAGATAAAGATTATTTTTTGCTTTAAAAGACCGATCAAGCTCATTTGCTACAGCCTTTTTCTGTTCGTATATTAAAGCGGTTTCTTTGTATTCTGCAGCGATTTTTTTCAGGTCTTCCATGCTCTTTAATAAAGTATTCAACTTTGATAGGCTTTCTTTATGTACCGACTTTTGATTTTCAAATAAAAGCTTTTGCTCACCGGATCTTTGAAGAGCCTTTGATTCCTCTGTCAATCTTTCTATTTCAGTCTTTAAATCCTCTATTTCTTTACTTGTTTTTACAAGTAGAGCATTATTTTTATCAATATTTAAAGCATTATTTTTAAAGATGGATTCTTTTTGACTTAGTTCATCATACTCAAGCAATTGAGACTCAATGGTAGCAGAAGCTTTTGTAAGTTCTTCTTGAACAGATGTTTTTTTCTGTGCTTCTTCTAAAGCTTTTTTTAAAGAGAGCTTATCTTCAGTGAGTCTTGAAATCTTTATTTCATTTTGCTCAAAGGCTGACTTTACTTTCAGATAATTCTCTCCACGCTCAATGTTTATCTTTAGTACATCAAGTTGCTTTTCTATTTCAGATATAGAGTCAGCAGTCTTTTCTTCAGCTGCAGTATCTTCTGATATAAGCTTTTCAATAAGCTCAATACATTCATCTGTAGGTAATTCAGAGTTTTTTGCCTTTGTAACCTCTGTAAAAAGGAGTGAGGAGTCATCACAACTTATTCCTGAGATATACTGAGAAATACTTTGTTTAATTTTTGAACAGGAGTTATCAAGAGCGGCTGCTTCTGACTTTAATCTACCTTGTAAATCAGAATAAAGTTTTGTTTTAAAGATATGTCTGAATATTTCTATTCTGTCTTTGGTAGGTGCAATCAAAAGTTTTAGGAAATCGCCCTGCGCAATCATTGCTATTTGACAAAACTGATCTCTGTTAATACCTATGATATTGTTTATTTCCTTATCAACCTCTCTGGTTTTGGTGATTGGTTTTCCATCGGGAAGAATAAGCTCCACAGCTGCAGTCTGCTTTGTAAGCCCTGATCCTCGTTGTGCCGCTCTTTCATATTCCGGATTTCTTTTGATGGTATATTTCTTTCCCTTATAATTGAAGATAAGTTTCACAAATGTAGGTGTTTCATCGCTTGCATACTTTGAGCGAAACATGGAAACTTCTCTGTTATTTCCGCTTGGATCACCGTAAAGTGCATAGGTAATGGCATCAAATATAGTTGTTTTACCGGCTCCGGTATCACCTGTTATAAGATAGAGTCCGCCTGTACCAAGTTTGTCAAAGTCAAATTCCATCTTACCGGCATAAGGTCCAAATGCTGAAACTGTTAATTTTATAGGTCTCATTATTTATTCCTCCAAATATCCTCAATAATATTTTCCATAAAATCTTTTTGTACATCACTTAAATGTTGACCGTTTCTTGACTCATAAAAGATATCAAACAATTCAAGTGGCGACTTTGATTCCATATCGTTTATAAGGTTTATCTCGGCACTGTTTCTTGTTCTTTGATTATCATAATCAAGCTTCATTATATTTTTATAAACTACACGAAGTTTTGTTATAACATCCTGTATATCATCTTCATCGGTCAAGGTGATATGAAGATAGTCATTTCTTAAAGTGCTGCCTTCATAAAAATCCTTAAGCATTATTTCATTATATTTACCTTTTATTTCCACCATATCACGAAGCGGTGTGAGAGGAATAAGGTCAATTTTTATATTTCCTTTTTCCTTTATATCAATGACGGTTATACTCTTGGTATCATTTGCTTCAGAGAATGAATACTTTAACGGTGTACCGCAATATCTTATATATTCACTTCCACAGCTTTGAGAACGATGAATATGTCCAAGTGCCACATAGTCAAAGTCTTTAAAAACGCTTGCATCCACATTGTCACTTCCGCCAACAGAGATATCTTCTGATTCTGTTCTTGAAGAGCCTGTAACAAACTGGTGAGTAATAAGGATGTTTCTGGCATCGGTATCTATATCCATGTTATTTATTACAATTGACATGGCATCTGTATATGAGGATATTTCTTCATCCGGAAAGAATCTTCTTACATGAACAGGCTTGATAAAAGGTAACATGTATATATTGATTTTTCCAAAATCATCAGTACATTCGATTGGAGAAATATTGCCGTTATAAACAGGAGACAGATGTATACCTGCTTTATCAAACAGTCTGGAACCGAATGCAATACGCTCGGCAGAATCATGATTGCCGCTTATTATAAAAACATTTAGGTTTCTCTGTGACAGTTTATAGAGAAAATCATCAAAAAGCTCCACAGCCTCGGCAGGAGGAATAGGCTTATCATAGATATCACCGGCAAGTATTATACCCTTTGGTTGTTCCTCATCTATAATGTGAATGATCTTATTGAGGATATAGGTCTGGTCTTCCAGCATGGAAAATTCATTTACACGTTTTCCAAGGTGTAAATCGGATAGATGCATAAGCTTCATGAGCTGATTCCTTTCACTTGTATAATTACGGATTTTATACTTGCAGCTAAAAAATTATATAAAAAAATAAATATATTATAGCTTTAAGTATAAAAATATATATGTTAATATTATAGCATAAGGAAGAAGGATAGTGAAAATTTTTGGACTATTTTCTTTGTTTTGCGTGCATTAAACTATAATATTTAAAGGTATGTTGACTTATGAAATTTTGGATTTTTATGCTTGTAATGAACTTACTTATTCCATTGACTATGATAATTTTTGGATATATTTATAGTAAAAAACCACCACAAAAGCCAAAGAGTAAGTTTGCATACTCAGGATATAGAACGCCAATGTCTATGAAAAATGAAGAAACCTGGGAGTATGCAAATAGATTTTTTGGTAAGCTCTGGTTTAGATTTGGCATTGTATTGGGGTTAATAAGTATAATTCCATTGTTTTTTGTTATCGG
>CAKAQP010000044.1 GCA_916720285.1 uncultured Lachnoanaerobaculum sp.
AAAGAAAGGTAATGTTGTACAAAATATGGTAAGGTATATTAACTGAAAGCCGTCGGAAATATTTAAGGCAAACCTGTTATTTCCGATTAAAACTAATGACAGAATAGAAAGAACGGCTGTAGTGGAAACCTGCAATACATTCAATATTCCGGAATCATAAAGTTTTGAGTACTTAGATGAAATAACAATATACAAAGCATAGTCAACAGCACAAAGTATGCAATATATATCACCGATATGAAAGCTTCCAAGATTATTACCTAAAATAAAGAATACGCCTATCATACAGATAACTGAAACAATTATATCGGACAATGAGGGCCTTTTTCTCATTATAACAAGGTATACGGGGGGCAACAGTATAATATACGATGCAATAAGTAAAGACGAGCGTGAAGTTGTTGTATATTGTAAGCCTACTGTAAATGTAAAAAATTCTCCGAAAAGAAATATACCCATTAGTATACCGGCTTTTACTGTTTCATAATTTATCTTCAAGAGCTTTTTATTATAAATAAATACAAGTATTATTGCTGCAAAAGAAAATCTTAAAGACAATATCATATAAGGTGACACATCCTCTAAAAGCTGTTTTACAAAGATATAGGCTGAAGCCCAGAAAAATGTAGCAGTAAATAATGCAACAAAAGCCTGAATCTTTTCTCTATTCATTTTATTCCCCCAAATAATAAAAAAATATTGATATAAGCTTTATTATAACGCATATTTGTTGTAAAATATATATTTCCTAAAACAACTTTTTAGACTATAAAGCCGAATGTTGTATACATTAAACATAATAAATACTTATTTGTTTTAACATCGGTTACAGATTTTTTGCTGTACTCAAACTAGAATATGATTGACCTATAGTATCAGCCGGGATTTTTTTATCCGGCTTTGTTCAATCAGTTAAAGGAGTTTATATGAATAAATACTTTGATATAAAAGATAAAGTATATGATGTTACAGAAAAGTACCCTGAGATTATAGAGGTATTGGCAGGTGCAGGATTTGAGAATCTGAAAAACGATATGATGAGAAAATCAATGGGTAAACTTCTCAGTCTTGAAACCGCTCTAAAGAGTAAGAATATAAATGTTGAGGTATTTGAAAAGCAACTTGTAGAGGTCATAGAGAGAAAGACTGTGATGTCCGATAATAACGGCATTGTAAGAAATCAGAATGAAAATGCAAAGACCTCTATAAAGGGAATATTGCCATGTCCTGTAAGAATGCAGTTTATAGAAAGATTTGAGAAGTTTGTGGAAAGTCAGGACTATGAAATTAACTACAATCTTAATGCTGCAAGTATGGGAATGGAAGCTATTGAAGAAGAAATAAGGAATGCAAAGACTGAAGACGATTTGTCGGATGTGTATATGTCGGCAGGATTTAATTTGTTTTTTGACAAGAAGTTGATGGGCAAATTCAGAGATAAGGGCGTTTTTGTAGATTATAGACAGGGAAAATTAAATAAATCTCTAGATAACGGAATGATTTCCTTAAAGGATCCGAAAGGAGAATATTCTATAATAGGTGTTGTTCCTGCAATTTTTATTGTAAATAAGGATGTACTGGGAGACAGAAGTTTGCCAACTTCATGGGAGGATCTGTTTAAGCCTGAATTTGAAAATTCCATAGCACTTCCTACTTCAGATTTGGATATGTTTAATGCGATTATGCTTGGAATATATTCAAATTACGGAAGAAAAGCCGTTGAGGCGCTTGGAAGAGGTCTTTTAAAGTCAATGCATCCGGCACAGATGGTAAAGACCGGAGGAAGAAAAGATTTTAATACACCTGCAGTAAGTATTATGCCATACTTCTTTTCAAAGACAATAAAGGAAAATTCAAACCTCACAGTGGTTTGGCCAAAGGACGGAGCTATAATAAGTCCTGTATTCCTTTTGACAAGAAAGAAAAATTATGATAACAGTAAACCTTTAATAGATTTCCTTTTATCAAAAGAAGTGGCGGATATATTGGGTGCAGACGGTAAATTTCCACAGACAAATCCTGAATATGATAATAAACTTGCAGAAGATCAAAACTTCCTTTGGGCAGGATGGGAGTTTATTCACTCAAATGATATTGGAGAAATCCTTTTGAATACAGAAAAATTGTTTTACGGTCAGACAGAATAAGGAGAGATTAATATATGAATTTAGTTATATTTTCAGGTCCTCCTTCATCGGGAAAAACCTCTGTTATTTTGAAAACTATTGAAGCAATGAAGGATCGAGGTATAAAGGCGGGAGTTGTAAAGTTTGACTGCTTATATACCGATGACGATATCATATATGAAAAGGCAGACATTCCTGTAAAGAAAGGGCTTTCCGGAGGACTTTGTCCCGATCATTTCTTTGCATCAAATATTGAAGACGTTGTGAAATGGGGAAGGGAACAAGGCCTGGATCTGCTTATTACAGAGTCGGCAGGACTTTGTAATCGCTGTTCACCATATATTACAGATATAAAAGGTGTATGTGTAATAGATAATCTCTCAGGTATAAATACACCTAAAAAAATCGGACCTATGTTAAAGGCTGCGGATATTGTAGTTATAACAAAGGGCGATATAGTAAGTCAGGCGGAGAGAGAAGTATTCAGCGGTAGAGTAAGTGCGGTAAATCCGAGAGCTATGGTAATGAATGTAAACGGACTCAGCGGTCAGGGAGCATTCGAGTTGTCTACATTAATATATGACAATGAAGTAAATATTGAGTCGGTACAGGGAATGAAGCTCAGGTTTGCAATGCCTTCGGCAATGTGCTCGTATTGTCTGGGAGAAACCAGAATAGGAGAAGATTACCAATTAGGTAATACCAAGAAGATGCAATGGGAGGCAAATAAATGAGTGAAATGAAATTAAAAGATTTACTGGAAAAATATCCTTTTGCCACAGATTTCTTTGAGAGCGCAGGCTTTGATATCGCTGAAAGTTTGGATGCAACTTTTTCCGAATTTTTGGATGGATTTACCGAAGAAGAACTTGAAGAAACAGCAATAAATAAGGTAGAATTAAAAATCCAGCTTGACACATTCATCAAGCAAATGCTACAATTCCTTGGTGATAACAAAGAAAAAATAGAAAGTTTAACTATTTTTCCGGGACATAATAAAAGTGGAGAAAGAGAAAATTGTGAAAAATTTGACATTTTTTCTTCACAAATTGTGTCTATAGTTGGACCTACAGGATCCGGAAAGAGTAGATTGTTGGCTGACATAGAATGGGCAGCACAAAATGATACCCCTACCGGTAGAACCATATATATAAATGGTAAAAAACCGGATCCGAAATGGCGTTATTCTACAAATAATAAATTGGTTGCACAGCTATCACAAAATATGAACTTTGTTATGGATCTTACTGCCCGTGAATTTATAACCATGCATGCGGAAAGCAGAATGGTCGAAGATATTGAGACCGTAGTTGAGAAGATCCTTTATGAAGCAAATAAACTTGCCGGAGAAAATTTTGCACCTGAAACGGCAGTAACAGCTCTGAGTGGAGGCCAGTCCAGAGCTTTGATGATTGCCGATACAGCGGTGCTAAGTTCTTCACCTATAGTTTTGATAGACGAGATTGAAAATGCCGGAATAGACAGAAAAAAGGCTTTAGACCTTTTAATATCACAGGATAAAATAGTCCTCATGGCTACACATGATCCTCTTTTGGCATTGATGGCGGATAAGAGAATTGTTATCAAAAACGGTGGAATTGATAAGATAATTGAAACAACGGCAGAAGAAAAGGAAGTTTTGGTGCAACTGAACTATATTGACGGAATTATGCAAGAATCTAGAAAAAGACTGCGTGCGGGTATGACGCTTGAAGGAGATATATGTCAGGAAATTACACACAGTCCCCACTCTTTAGGGGAATGACTGAAGAGGAGATAGAGCTTTGCTTAAAAGAGGCAAGGGCCGATATCCTCGGTTTTAGAAAAGGTGAGATGATTTTCAATCAGGGAGACAAACCAAGATACATTACCATGTTGGTTGAGGGTAGTGTATCTGTAGGAAATGACTCCGTGAACGGAAAAAGAAGTATATTAGGTATGTTTTCAAACCCCGGAGAGCTTTTCGGAGAGGTTTTTTTGTTTTTAAATCATGATGAATATGCAAATTATGCATGTGCAAGTTCACCAAGTAAGATTTTGGAGATACCCAAAGAGTATCTTACAAGACTTGGAGATAAGCCTTCAGCACTCCAAAATAAAATGCTCTCAAACTTGCTTACAATATTTGCGGAGAGGACATACTATTTAAATAACAGATTACAGGTACTCTCATGCTCAACATTGAAGCAGAAGATTGCCAGATTTATATTGCAGAATATGAATGACAGAGACAGAGTTACTTTAAAGATGAGTAGAGAAGAGTTTGCGGACTTTTTAAATGCCGCAAGACCTTCACTCTCAAGAGAACTTATGAAAATGCAGGAAGACGGTTATATAAAGGTTGTGAGAAAAGACCTTATAGTAAAAAATCTGGAGGGACTGAAAAGTCTTTAAAAAAAAACATTGCTCGGTAACTAAAGTTACAGTTTTTAGATTTTCTTTCTGTTATTATACACTCATGCACAAGATGCAAAAGAAAAATAAACTTAAATCTGTAGAACAGATTGCTCATAGACTGTAGAACAGTCATAGTAAGAGGAGGTAGAAATGGAAAACAAAATGTTTTGTTATCAGTGTCAGGAGACAGCAGGTAACACAGGTTGTACACAGGTAGGTGTATGTGGTAAGAAGCCTGAAGTTGCAAATATGCAGGATTTACTTATATATGTAAGTAAGGGTATATCAGCAGTTACAACAAGACTTCGTGCAGAAGGAAAAGAAATAAGCAAGGAAATAAATCACCTTGTTACTTTAAACCTTTTCATCACAATTACAAATGCCAACTTTGACAATGATGCTATTATTGCAAGAATCAAGAAGACTCTTGATGCTAAGAAGGAACTTTTAAATGAACTCTCAAATAAGGATAATCTTCCTGAGGCGGCTCTTTGGGAGTCATATGATGAGAGTGAGTATCTTACAAAGGCTGCTACAGTAGGTGTGCTTGCAACAGAAAACGAGGACATCAGAAGCCTTAGAGAGCTTATTATATACGGTCTTAAGGGACTTTCAGCATACTCAAAGCATGCAAATGCACTTTTACAGGATGACGGTGAGGTAGATGCATTCTTACAGAGAGCATTGGCTGCAACACTTGATGACAGCTTGAGTGCGGATGATTTAGTAGCACTTACACTTGAGACAGGTAAGTACGGTGTAAACGGAATGGCTTTACTTGATAAGGCAAACACAACAGCTTACGGCAACCCTGAGATTACAACAGTTGATATCGGTGTAGGTACAAATCCCGGTATTCTTGTTTCAGGACATGACTTAAGAGACCTTGAGATGCTTTTAAAGCAGACACAGGGAACAGGAGTAGATGTTTATACTCACTCAGAGATGCTTGCAGGTCAGTATTATCCTGAGCTTAAGAAGTATTCAAATCTTAAGGGTAACTACGGTAATGCATGGTGGAAGCAGAAAGAAGAGTTCGAGAGCTTTAACGGACCGATCCTTATGACTACAAACTGTATCGTACCACCTAAGGCAAGTTATATTGACAGACTTTATACAACAGGTTCAGCAGGTTATCCGGGATGTAAGCACATCGCAGGTGATATCGGTGAGGAGAAGGATTTCTCAGAGATTATAGAGCAGGCTAAGAAGTGTGCACCTCCAACAGAGATAGAGAGCGGAAATATCGTAGGCGGTTTTGCACATGCACAGGTTCTTGCACTTGCAGATAAGGTAGTAGATGCTGTTAAATCAGGTGCTATTTCAAAGTTCGTTGTAATGGCAGGTTGTGACGGTCGTTCAAAGGCAAGAAACTACTACACAGATTTTGCAAAGGCTCTTCCAAAGGATGCCGTTATTCTTACAGCAGGATGTGCTAAGTATAAGTACAATAAGCTTGACCTTGGAGATATCGGTGGTATTCCAAGAGTTCTTGATGCAGGTCAGTGTAATGACTCTTATTCATTGGCAGTTATCGCACTTAAGCTTAAGGAAGTATTCGGACTTGATGATATCAATGATCTTCCGCTTGAGTTCAATATTGCATGGTATGAGCAGAAGGCTGTTATCGTTTTACTTGCACTTTTATACTTAGGTGTAAAGAATATTCACCTCGGACCTACACTTCCGGGATTCCTTTCACCAAATGTAGCTAAGGTATTGGTTGAGAACTTCGGTATTGCAGGTATCGGAACAGTTGAGGATGATATCGAGCTTTTCTTCGGAAAGGTTGAGAAGGAAGTTGCTGACGGAAAGTACAGACCTGATATGCTTATCGGTGAGGTACTCTCAGAGAACCCTGCTGCAGCAAGCGTTCTTATGGATATCGGTATGCACTGTCTCGGATGTCCTTCATCACAGATGGAGTCACTTGCAGAGGCCGCTATGGTACACGGTATCGATGTAAATGAACTTATCAGCAGATTAAATCAGTTAGGATAATTTATATAGATAAAAAGATAGCCCGGATTTGAAAGTCCGGGCTATTTTCATATTGTTTTTTTATCCATATTTTTTATAAATCTGTTAAACTCAAGATCCGACATTTTATCATTTTCATACTTTAATTTTCTGTATGCTGAAGGTGTCAGATTGTATTTATGTTTGAAGGCCTTTGAAAAAACAGACAGTGAGTCATAGCCGCAAGAATATGCAACATTTTCTACAGACAGAGCGGAGTCATCCAGCATATGACAGGCTCTGTTAAGTCTGCAATATGTCAGGTATTCAGACGGTGAATGTCCCATTGTATTTTTAAAAAGTGTAAAAAGATAATTTCTGCTTATACCTAAATGAGAGGAAACATCGCTAACACCTATTTGATTGTAGAAATTATTCTGAATAAATTCTACGGCTCTTACAAGATAATTATTATTCCTAAGCTCTGTCGATTGACTTAAAGATTCAGAATACATTGTATCAGGACATATAGTGCTTAAAAAATCATATAAAAGTGACTGTCTTTTTAATTCCTCTTTAAATCCGCTTGAATCCGTATCAAGTATCGCCTCAGTAATAGCTATTATTTTTTCTCTATCACCGGTTAAAACAGGGTTATCAGAGCTTATTCCTATTCGTTTCATTATATCCACAGCTTTATCGCCTTTAAATGCGATCCAAAGATAATGCCACGGATCCTCAAAATCGGCTTGGTAAAATGTCATTGCGCTGGGCTCTATTAAAAAAGCTTGATTTTCACCTAAATCATACTCTACATCTGAGCAAAAAAACTTACCTTTACCGTTTAATATAAAATGTATTATATAGCAGGGTCTTATAGCCGGTCCGAATCTATGTCCGGGACTGCATTCCTCATGACCTGCAAAATTTATAAAGCAATCAGAGAATGTCTGATCATTAAACAGTTTAAAATTTATACCTTTCATAATTCTCCATTTTAATATAAATACATATTGAAAACATATTCATAAGATATATTTTATTTTGTTGAAGTTTTAATTGCAATAATGAATTTACGTAAGTACATTCAATTTTATATTTAGTTTACGAAATAACAATCAGTGAATATAGTATAAAAATTAGAAGCACATATAAATGTGCTTCTAAAGGATAAAAATAAACAAAGACTATGAAACTAATTACAAATTGACAAATTTATATAACATTTTGAAATGCATGGCAAAAATAATTATATTATTATAAGACCATGAAATTTAAGGGAGGACTTAAAATGATTAAGAAAAAATTACTTGGTTTAGCACTATCTTCAATGATGGTGTTATCTTTAGCAGCTTGTGGCGGATCAACAGGTGGAGCTGACAAATCATCTGCAGCTGCAGACAGCTCACAAAGCAGCGGTGACGGCGGAAAGATAACAGTTGCTATATGGGATAACGGACAAAAACCGGGATTACAGGAAATCATAAATGATTTTACTGCAGAAACAGGATATCAGGTAGATCTTCAGGTAATCTCATGGGACGCATATTGGACATTACTTGAGGCGGGTGCTTCAGGCGGAGATATGCCTGATGTATTCTGGATGCACTCAAATGAGTCACAAAAATATATGGAAAATGATATCCTTATGGATCTTACAGACAAAATCAAGGCAAGCGATAAGCTTGAGATGGATAAATTCCCTGAAGATGTTAAGGAGTTATACGTAAATGACGGTAAGACATATGCTATTCCTAAGGATGTGGATACAATAGCACTTTGGTACAATAAGACTATGTTTGATGAGGCAGGTCTTGCATATCCTGATGAGAACTGGACATGGGATGATTACTATGATGCAGCTGTAAAGCTCACAAAGCCTGACGGAAGCCAGTTCGGTACAGCTATGAATCCTTCAAACAACCAGGACGGATGGTACAATATAGTATATTCAATGGGTGGTAAGGTTATTTCAGATGATAAGAAAAAATCGGGAATGGATGACCCTAATACTATAAAGGCAATGGAGTTTGTTGATAAGCTCAGAAAAGATGCTATGCCTGATGCTACCGTAATGTCTGAGACAGGTACAGATGTACTCTTACAGTCAGGTAAAATCGCTATGCTCCCACAGGGCTCATGGATGGTTGCTCCATTTAAAGAGAATGAGTATCTTGTTGCAAACTGTGATGTGGCTGTACTTCCAAAGGATGCAACTACAGGTAAGAGAGTAAGTCTTTATAACGGTCTCGGATGGGCTGCAAATGCCGGTACAAAGAATCCTGAGGCTGCATGGAAGCTTATCGAGTGGTTCTCAACAAAGGATAACCAGGAAAAGCAGGCAAAGCTTGGTGTAACAATGGCGGCATATGAGGGTGTATCTGATTTGTGGAAAAACAATACAGATAAGTTCAACCTTGAGCCATATTTGACAATGTTAAATGACAGTGACCTTGTAATCAGACCACACTCAAGAGCAACAGTAGTTTGGGAAAACAAGAACACAGCAAATCTTGTAGAGGCTTGGAGCAATAAGGTAAGTATAGATGAGGCATGTAAGAAGGCCGCATCCGATATGAATGAACTGTTGTCACAGGAATAATTGATGCATTTACCCGGAGCCGCTACATTTGTAGCGGCTCTTTGTAATAAGGAGAATATATGAATAAAAGTAGGATGACACCAAGACAAAAGAGTGAGCTAAGATGGGGATGGGCTTTTATGTTTCCGACAGTCTTAGGACTATTGGTACTCAATATTTACCCTACATTTAGAACGATATATCAAAGCTTTTTCAAAACAGGAGATTTTGGAAAAGGAAATAAATTTGTAGGATTCGGAAATTATATAAAACTTTTTCAAGGAACTGAGATATGGCAGGCAATTATAAATACCTTCAAATATGCTGTAGTTGAAGTGCCTTTTTCAATAGCGATAGCTTTGGTACTGGCAGTATTCTTAAACGGAAAAATAAAGGGAAGAGGTATTTATCGTACCGTTTTCTTCCTTCCGATGGTTGCTGCACCTGCTGCAGTGGCAATGGTATGGAGATGGCTTTACAATTCCGAGTTCGGTCTTATAAATAATATTTTCCATTTGAAAGTAAACTGGATATCAGACCCTAATCTGGCTGTATATTCTATTGCTATAATAGGTATATGGTCAATAATCGGCTATAATATGATACTTTTTATTTCCGGATTGCAGGAAATACCAAGTGACTACTACGAGGCATCAAGTCTTGACGGTGCAAGCGGGATACATCAGTTTTTTAATATTACAATACCTTTACTTTCACCTACTATATTCTTTGTAAGTATTACCAGAGTAATAGGTGGATTTATGGTGTTTGATCTTATATACATGGTAATGGACAGAGATAACCCTGCACTTCCAAAGACTCGGTCTTTAGTATTCTTATTCTATCAGTATGCTTTCAGAAATCAGGATAAGGGAATGGGAGCTGCAGTTGTGGTAATTTTATTGTTAATTATCATTATTATCACCGCATTACAGATGTTGGCACAGAAAAAATGGGTTCATTATAATTAGGAGGAGATATGAAATTAAATAAACTTTTAATTCATGTGATACTTATCATGGTATCCATAACTATGATCGTACCCTTTGCATGGATGGCACTTACAGCTTTTAAAACGGTAACAGAGTCTACATCTGTGAATCCGTTTACTATATTTCCTGCAAAATGGATAACTTCAAATTTCACTGAAGTTATAGGCAATATGGACTTTATGAAATTATATCTGAACACATTATTGCTTATAGTCGGAAGAGTATTTTTTGCGGTGATGACATCTACTATAGCAGGTTATGCATTGGCAAGACTTGATTTTCCGGGAAAAACTGTCTGCTTCGGACTGGTACTTTTCCAAATGATGGTTCCAAGTCAGATATTTATTATTCCGCAGTACCTTATGGTAAGTAAGCTTGGAATGCTTGATACAATATTTGCCCTTATATTCCCGGGACTTGTATCGGCTTTTGGAACATTCCTTCTGAGACAGACATTTATGTCACTTCCAAGAGATCTGGAAGAGGCGGCAAGAATAGACGGATGTAATATCGGACAGACATTTTTACTTATCATGATGCCGCTTGTACGTTCGGGAATGATTGCACTCGGTATCTTTACAGCGGTTTTTGCTTACAAGGACCTTATGTGGCCAATGATCGTAAATAAGAATGTAATGCCGCTTTCCGCTGCACTTGCCAAAATGCAGGGACAGTATACAAACAACTATCCACAGCTGATGGCAGCATCACTACTTGCTTGTATTCCTATGATCATTTTATATTTGATATTCCAAAAGCAGTTTGTAGAAGGTATAGCGACATCAGGTGGAAAATTATAATATTAAGAGGTTTTTATGTCTATTAAATTAAACGGTAATTTAATTACTCTTTCAACAAAGAATACATCATATCAGATGAAGTTTGATGACTTAGGTTATCTCTTCCACACATGGTATGGTGAAAGAATAGAAGACAATGACGATATGTCTTACAGGATCAGCAGCATAGACAGAGGGTTTAGCGGAAATCCGTATGAAACAACGGACAGAAGCTATTCTTTGGATGTATATCCACAGGAATATCCTACTTTTGGAAACGGAGATTACAGAGTTGACTGCATTCAGGTAGTAAATCCTGACGGTACAAATGTAGTGGAATTAAAATATGACTCATGTGAAATCAAAAAGGGAAAATATGATTTGCCGGGACTTCCTGCATTTTTTTGGAATGAGGAAGAGGGTGAGAGTCTTAAAGTAAACCTTATAGATAAAGTAAGCGGAGTAAGAGTAGAGCTTTTGTATGGTGTACTGGAAAAATATGATATTATTACAAGAACGGTTAGGATAGTAAATACATCTGCAAATGAACTCAAAATAGAAAAGGCACTTTCAGCATGTATAGATATGGTAGACGGTGATTTTGATCTTATACATTTCCATGGGAAGCATGCTATGGAGAGAGAGTTTGAGAGAAGCCCTTTGGCTCATGGAAAGCTTGTACTTGAAAGCAAGAGAGGTACCTCAAGCCATCAGCAAAATCCTTTTGCAATACTTGCAAAAAAGGGTGCTACAGAAACTTTTGGTGAATGTGTGGGTGTTGCATTTGTATATAGCGGTTCATTTATAATCGAAGCTGAAATAGATCAGGTAAATCAGACAAGACTTGTTGTAGGACTTCATCCTGAGCAGTTTGAATATATATTGAATGCAGGTGAAGAGCTTGTGCTTCCTGAGGTTGCATTTACATATTCAAATGCAGGCTTTGAGAAAATGACACATTCATTCCATGATGCTGTAAGACAAAATCTTCAGCAGGGAGAATTTGTACATAAGCACAGACCGATACTTATAAATAACTGGGAGGCTACATATTTTGACTTTAATGCAGACAAAATTTTTGATATCGCATCAAAGGCAAAGAGTCTTGGAATAGAGCTTTTGGTTATGGATGACGGATGGTTCGGAGAAAGATATGATGATGTAAGAGGTCTTGGTGACTGGTATGTAAACGAAGAGAAACTTGGTTCATCATTAAAGGAATTGGTTGATCGCATCAATGCAATAGATATGAAATTCGGCATATGGTTTGAGCCGGAGATGATAAATGAGGATACAAGACTTTACAGAGAGCATCCTGATTTTATGATTAGAGTACCGGACAGAAAGGGCGTAAAGGGCAGAGAGCAGTTTATTCTTGACTTTACCAGAAAAGATGTAAGAGATTATATTAAAGATATGATGGTAAAGATTCTTGATAATGCCAATATTGAGTATATCAAATGGGATATGAACAGAAGTTTGTCTGCGGTATATTCAGCAAAACTTCCTGTAAAAAATATGGGAGAGTTCCATTACAGATATGTTCTAGGCCTTTATGATTTACTCGGTGAACTTACAAAGAAGTATCCGAATATTATGTTTGAGGGCTGTTCAGGCGGCGGCGGAAGATATGATCTCGGTATGCTTTACTACCATCCTCAAATCTGGTTAAGTGATGATACCGACGCTGTTGAAAGATTGAAAATACAGTACGGGAGTTCATTTGCATATCCTATCGGAAGTGCAGGTGCACATGTATCCGCATCACCTAATCATCAAACTACAAGGAAAACACCTTTTGAAACAAGAGCTACCGTAGCCATGGGAGGTACTTTCGGATATGAGCTTGATTTAAACAAGGTATCTGAAAAAGAGCAGGAGCAGGTGAAGGCTCAGGTTAAGGATTATCTGAAATATGATGAGCTTATACATGAAGGCGATTACTACAGAATTACAAGTCCATATGATAAATCAAGAGTAACTGCTTGGCAGGTTCTTTTAAAGGATAAATCATTCGGTCTTTTAAGTGCAGTGGTTCAAAGTGTGGAGGCGAATGAGTCAAACATCTATATTTATCCGAGAGGCCTTGAAGACAATGCTTATTATGAGATAGCAGGTGAAAAGAGGCGAGGAAAAGTTTGGATGAATGGTGGAGTTTTAATTCCGAGAATTAAAGAAGAGTACGAGTCATTCAGATTTGAAATAAAAAGAGTATAGTAATAAAAAAAACAGTAAGCAAAATCGGCTTACTGTTTTTTAGTATTAAACTTTAAGTTTTTCACTTAGCCATATGCACAGATTACTATATCTGCTTTCAAGATTTTCGTGATGTCCGTAATTATCAAATACAGAGGTAACATCCATAATCTTTTCTTTAATTATACTGTGTAAATCTGTAGCAATCTTTGGAGCATTTTCTAAAATATTATTATGTTTATCTCCCTCATTTTTTCCGTTCAGCAAATAAACGGAAGCTTTTTTATTTTTAAAATCTGTATCTTTACAGTATTTTATAAAATCCGGATACCAGAATGAACCGCAAAGTGAAAACACTATAGCCGGAATATCAATAGTTGAAAGAGAATATACTGTTGCCAGCCCGCCAAGAGAATATCCGCCATAGACAATTCTTTCATAATCTATATTGTATTCAGACAAAACTTCAGGCAAAAAAGTTTCAAAAATCAGTTTGTGATATTTATCTGCACTTCCGCCGAAATCGGGCATACCGGGTCTTATATTTTTGGTAGGCCAAGGTGTAAAAGCGTCCAATCTGTTTACAGCTTTCAGTCCGATAATTATTGCCTTATCTTTTAAAGCATTTAAGCG
>CAKAQP010000045.1 GCA_916720285.1 uncultured Lachnoanaerobaculum sp.
AGCCGCAAGCAGCTTCTCATTGTTTTTTCCGAAACTGTTATTATGCAGATCTGTTAGAAAGACTATTTTCTTTTCACTCCCAATCTTTTCACTACTTATATTATATTGTACTGTTTTAAAGTTCTTTCTTTCATAAAAAGAACGGAGCAGCAAGGTAATACTCCCCACTGCTCCTAATCCTATAATTTTAGAAAATATATTTTTCATCAAACTCCTAGCTTACCCAAACTCCGTCACTGTTTATAGTGTATCCGTCAGGTGTGGTGGTATTTGTCAACATTTTACCATCACTTCCCAAATAATACCATAGTCCGTTGTATTTAAGCCAACCTGAAGAATTCATTGCTCCCGAATCCTCCATAAAATACCATGATCCGCTTGTATCCTGTCTCCAGCCTCTTGCCATTTTACCGTCCGCATCAAACCAATATTTTTTTCCGTTAATATTTAAAACTTCCGCTCTGGCACTTGTTTTATCTGATTTTACATAAAACCAGCTTCCGTTGCTCTCTTTCCAACCTATATCAGGTGCCATACCCGGACCGTAGTTTTCAGCCCTTACATCAGATGTGGCAATTGACTTCGGTGCGGCATCAACTTTTGCACTGTCCGCATTTGTTACCTGAACTTGCTGTGCAGATTCTGTTCTTGCAACAACTTCCTTTTTTTCAGCCTGCACTGCGGCCCCTGTAATACTCTTTTTTACACTTACATCTTTTGATGCAATATCAACACCGCCTGTTGAAGCTATCTCAAAGCCGTAGTCAAGCAAGGCTCTTGTGTCGGTATAATGAGTCCCCTGACTCTTTAGTATTACAACTACCAGTCTTACACCGTTTCTCTCCGCACATGTTACCAAAGTATTTCCCGCACTCTTTGTATATCCGGTCTTTCCGCCTATTATACCCGGATAATATCTGTTGTCATTTGTCTGAATCATCTTATGATGCATTGCAATTGAAGTGGCAGGTTTTCCCTTTGTTGCCGGAAATGTATAATTTCTTGTACTTGCAATAGCTCTGAAATTAGGGTTTCTAAACGCTTCAGCGGCAATCAATGCCATATCCTTAGCTGTAGTCTTGTGGTTTTGATTGTTCAAACCACTCGGATTTACAAAATTTGTGTTTTTTGCACCTATTTCTCTCGCTCTTGCATTCATCATATTTGCAAAGCCCGGTATTGAACCTCCTACATGCTCGGCAAGTCCGTTTGCAACTTCATTTGCCGAGGCAAGCATTGTTCCGTAAAGTGCATCTCTTACACTTATTCTGTCACCTTCCACTACACCTAAGTTTGTAGCTCCCGATTCCAGATTTGTAGTTGCACTCTTTGAAAACACCACAGTATCATCAAGATCCGCCTGCTCCAAAGCAAGCAATGTTGTCATAATCTTAGTGATCGAGGCAGGGAAAAACTGCTTATTCCCATCTTTTTCATACAGGAATTCACCTGTATTTGCATTGTAAAGTGCAGCTCCCTGCGATGCTATACTTGGAGGAGTAGCTGCATATGTTACCATTCCGTTCCCCGGTGCAAAGCTTATCGCTCCTACTGCCAATAATATTGACAGTCCACCGGCTATAATTTTTTTGATTTTCATTTTTTATACTCACTTTAATTCTAAAATTTACCCTCTAACTTATTAATACTATATCACAAATATGGCACATAAGTATTAAGTAAATCTTACATACCTATGACATTCTGCTAAACTGTATTTCTCCGGTAAAGTATCTCTAACAGTCTAATAAAAACTTATCTGAAAATCAATGAACATTTGTCTTTAAATCCGTCTTATATTTATAATCTAAAATTCCGCGCTTTCAAAGTCAAATACAAAAATCCGGACCAACTAAGGTCCGGATCTTATCAAATCTTAATTATTTATTTTTCCGTAAGCTCTTTCATTATATCTTCCACATGCTCCAGCGCTGTTGCTCTGTAAGCATTTGAACCGCAAAAAAGCAATGCATGACTTTCATCCGAGTTTGCCGCAGAACACAGAGCATCGGTTATACAATATGGTATGGTCTTTCTGTCACATACCGACAATGCCAAACAGTTGTGACAATGTCTTATCGGTATAGGACCTTCCTTCAGTCTGTCCATAAAGTCGTTTCTTATAGCTCTTCCCGGCATACCTACAGGTGATTTTGTGATAACTATATCTTCTTCTTTTGCATCAATATAGGTCTGCTTGTAATCATCCGGTGCATCACATTCATATGTGGTAACAAATCTTGTACCCATCTGTACTCCGTCCGCACCCAGACTCATAGCATGCTCCTTATCTTCTCTTGTATATATACCGCCTGCCACAAATACAGGAATCTTTTTCCCGAACTTTTCTTCATAGATTCTTACTTCTTCTATGATTTCTTTTATTTCGGCATCATATTTTTCTCTTTTATAGTTTTTACTTGCCATAGTGTCGGCGCCAAGATCGTGAAGCTCATCATAGGAAAATCCAAGATGTCCGCCTGCAAGCGGTCCTTCTATTACTACGGCATCCGCTGTAGTGTTATATTTTCTGTCCCACATCTTTAAAATGACTTTTGCACTTTTTCTGCTTGACACTATCGGTGCAATACAGGTCTTTTTTGCGTTTTCGCTTAAGGCCTGTCCTTTTGCTACAAGCTCCGGCAATTCTATAGGCAGTCCGGCTCCGGATATTATAATATCCGCACCGGCTTTTACAGCTTCTATTACATAGTCCGCATATTTGTTTGTTGCCACCATTATATTAAAGCCTATAAAAGGATTATAATTTTTTAATTTTTCCAAGAATTTAGAAGCCTGCTTTGAAACTTTAAATCTCTTTTCAAATACTTCCGCCGCTATATCTCTGGCTTTTTGAAGTTCGGTCTTTACGGCACGAAGATTTGCTTCTATAGGATTTTTATAAAAATCATCCTCTCTGAATCCAATCTGTGCTGTTGATATAATTCCCATTCCTCCATTGCCTGCCACATGTGCCGCAAGGGATGAAAGGCTTATTCCTACACCCATACCTCCTTGGATAATGGGATAGAGCAAACTTTTATCACCTATTTTTAAGAATTCCATATTTCCCTTTCAGCTATTTAAAACTTTCTGAATCTGTTGTATCTGTCCTCTGCAATTTCTTCCTTGGATTTTGAAGAATTCTTCTCAAAGAAATCATCCATATTTGAAACCATTTCTTCTATTACAGTATCCATAGTGTCTACAGTCAAAGGTATATCTTCCTTTATGACTCTGTCTATTACTCCTAAGCCTAAAAGTTCTTTTGAGGTAATCTTCATAACCTCTGCAGCTTCTTTGCTCTTTTTTGCATCTTTATAAAGTATTGAAGCGAAACCTTCCGGTGAAAGTATCGAGTATATGGAATGTTCAAGCATCCAAACTTCATTGGCTACGGCAAGTGCAAGTGCACCTCCGGATCCTCCCTCACCTATTACAACAGAAAGAATAGGTACTGTCATATCGCTCATTTCAAAGAGTGCTCTGGCTATTGCCTCGGCCTGTCCCTTCTCCTCGGCTTCTATTCCGCAGAATGCTCCCGGAGTATCCACTATACAAATGATTGGCATATTAAACTTCTGCGCATGCTTCATAAGTCTTAGAGCCTTACGATATCCGCTTGGATTCGGCATACCGAAGTTTCTGATTTTATTTTCCTTTATGCTCTTACCTTTTTGCTGGGCCACAACCATTACAGGTTTTCCGTAATAGTTTGCTATACCGCCGATAATCGCACCGTCATCTCCCGAGAGTCTGTCACCATGTAATTCCAAAAAGAAACTGAACATTCTGTCGATATAATCCCTTGCGGTAGGTCTGTCAGGTCTTCTTGATAAGAGTACACTGTCCCAAGCAGTCTTCGGTGCCTTTACCTTCTGGCGCTTTTCTGTGACCTTTTCGGTATTTTCATCCTGACTTTCCTGACGTGCAACTTTCTTAAATCCTGAGGTATGAGCTCTTAGTATCTTCTTTAAGACGCTTCTTTGCTCCGATCTTTCCACTATAGCATCTATAAAGCCGTGCTCAAGTAAAAACTCTGCACTCTGAAAACCTTCCGGCAGCTTTGTACCTATGGTCTGTGCAATTACCCTCGGACCTGCAAACCCTATAAGGGCCTTAGGCTCTGCCAGTATGATATCACCAAGCATTGCAAATGAAGCACTTACTCCACCCATTGTGGGATCTGTGAGGAAGCTTATAAAAAGCTGTCCTGCCTCATGATGTCTTTTTAATGCCGCTGAGGTCTTTGCCATCTGCATAAGTGAAATCATACCCTCCTGCATTCTGGCACCGCCTGAACATGAGAAAATAATAATCGGCATTTTCTCTTCTGTAGCCTTTTCCACTGCTACCGTTATCTTTTCTCCAACGACTCTTCCCATGGAAGACATCATAAATCTTGCATCACATACGGCTATAGCTGTTCTTACATTACCTATAGTAGCCTCTCCTGTAACTACTGCTTCATTAAGCTTACTCTTTTGTCTTTCCTCTTCAAGCTTAGTCTCATAATCCGGAAAATCCAAAGGATTTGATATAGGCATTGTCTTATTCCACTCGATGAAACTTCCGTCATCCACAAGCATTTCTATTCTTCTGTATGCATGAACTCTAAAATATCCGCCGCATTTCGGACATGTATAAAGATTTGACTTTACATCTTCAGCAAAAATCGGCTCTTTACAGATTCTGCACTTTTTCCAAAGTCCCTCCGGGATATCTATCTTTTCACTTTCCGGTTCTATCTTTGCATATGTCTTTTTAAACATATTTCTAAACATGACAACACCTCAAAACTTTCATTGCTACATTTTAAACTGTTTTTCTATAAATGAAGTATCTATATCAGCATCTATAAAGTACGGATTATTAATAATCTCATAGTTAAAGTCTATATTTGTATCCACACCTTCTATTACTATCTCACCGAGAGCGGATCTCATCTTTGCAATAGCTTCCTGCCTGTCCTTTCCGTGAACTATCAATTTTAAAAGCATGGAATCATAAAAAGGTGATACTGTGTAATCTTCATAAATATGTGTATCTATTCTTACACCGTTACCGCCCGGCAAATGCATGCTCTCAATTCTTCCCGGAGAAGGTGCAAAGTTCTTATAGGGATTTTCGGCATTTATTCTGCACTCTATGGAATGTCCTTCAATCTTCACATCCTTTTGAGTAACGGAAAGCTTCTCTCCGGCAGCTACTCTGATCTGCTCCTTTATTAGATCCATACCGGTAATCATCTCTGTTACGGGATGCTCCACCTGTATTCTTGTATTCATTTCCATAAAGTAGAAGTTCTTATTCTTATCCACCAAAAACTCAATGGTTCCGGCGTTCTCATATCCTGCAGCCTTTGCCGCACTTACAGCAGCCTTTCCCATCTTTTCTCTGAGCTTACTGTCAAGAAATACTGACGGTGCCTCTTCCAATACCTTTTGATGTCTTCTTTGTATGGAACAATCTCTTTCGCCAAGATGTATTACATTTCCATAGCTGTCGGCCAAAATCTGAAACTCTATATGTCTCGGTCTTTCTATATATTTTTCAATATACATGGAGTCGTCGGAAAAGCCCTTAAGCGCCTCCGCTTTTGCAGTCATAAAATTCTCGGCAAAATCGTCTTCACTTCTTGATATTCTCATGCCCTTTCCGCCTCCGCCAAGAGCCGCCTTGATCATTACAGGAAAGCCTACTTTTTTGGCAAGCTTTAATGCCTCATTCACATCCTTGACACTTCCGTCAGTTCCCGGTATTACAGGAATATGTGCCTTTTGCATGGTTGCTCTGGCTACAGCCTTATCGCCAAGCTTAGCAATTGTTTCAGATTTAGGTCCGATAAACTTTATTCCGACTTCAGTACAAAGTCTTGCAAATTTTTCATTTTCCGACAAAAATCCGAATCCCGGATGAATAGCCTCGGCACCTGTTGTAACAGCGGCGCTGAGTATTCTCTCCATATCAAGATAGCTCTTCATCGCAGGTGCAGGTCCTATACAAATAGCCTCATCTGCAAGCATCGTATGTAAGCTGTCTCTATCCGCCTCAGAATATACGGCAACACTTATAATACCCATTTCTCTAAGCGCTCTGATTATTCTGACTGCAATCTCTCCTCTGTTTGCTATCAATACTTTTCTAAACATTTATTCTCCAATGATAAAGGTAAGTTCGGCATCAACCGCTATCTCACCGTCCACACTTGCTATAGCTTTACCTATTCCTATTCTTCCCTTTGATCTGATTATCTCACAGGAAAGTTTCAACTTATCTCCCGGAACAACTTTTCTTTTGAATTTAGCTGAATTTATGGCCCCAAAATATGCTGTCTTACCCTTATTTTCAGGTACCGACAATATAGCAACCGCACCTGTCTGCGCCAATGCCTCTATCATAAGCACTCCGGGCATTACAGGTTCCTCGGGAAAATGTCCCAAAAACTGTGACTCATTATATGTTATGCATTTATATCCGACACTTTTTTTGCCGGGCTCCAGCTCCTCAATACAGTCAATAAGTAAAAACGGATGTCTGTGAGGTATTATCTCTTGAATTTCCTTAATTCCCAACATACTCTTTACTCCAAAATAAACAGCGGCTGTCCGTACTCAACCACATCCTCATCCTTAACAAGAATCTCTTTTACAACACCGTCAAAGTCACTCTCAAGTTCATTCATAAGTTTCATTGCCTCAATGATACCTATTACCTGACCTTTCTTTACTCTGTCGCCTACATTTACAAAGCTTGGTGAATCGGGTGAAGGTGCACTGTAGAAAGTTCCTACAAGCGGTGATGTTACTGTATGACCTGCAACCTTTGTGTTCTCTACCGTGCTTGCAGCTTCAAAACTTACGCTCTGTGCAACCGGTACGGCCTGAACCTCTCCTGCTACAAGCTTTGTTTTATTTTTCTTTATAACAATTTTTTCAGAATCTGTAGCATAGTTTAATGTATCAACATCATTCTTACTTACTGTCTCTATAAGTTTTATAATTTCATCTATCTTCATAGGTTTACTCCACGAATTTTTTTATAACTATACTTGCATTGTGACCGCCAAAGCCAAGGGAGTTGCTTATTGTTCCGTTAACTTCCACCTCTTTTGACTCTGTCAAAAAGTCCAGATCGCACTCCGGATCTTTATTTATAAGTCCCACATTCTTGTGCATAAATCCGTCTTCTATAGATTTTACACATACAATTGCCTCAACACCTCCGGCTGCACCAAGAAGATGTCCGACCATTGACTTTGTAGAACTTATTCCGACTTTATCTGCATGCTCACCAAGAGCTGTCTTTATTGCCTTTGTCTCAAATAAATCATTGTGATGAGTTCCTGTACCATGTGCATTAACATAGTCAATATCCTCAGGCTTAATACCCGCATCCTTTATTGCAAGCTCCATAGCCTTTGCAGCTCCCGAGCCGTCCTCTGCAGGTGAAGTAATATGGAATGCATCACAGGTCGCACCGTATCCTGCCATCTCGGCATATATATGCGCACCTCTTTTTTTAGCATGCTCAAGTTCCTCTAAAACTAAAACTCCTGCTCCCTCTCCCATGATAAATCCGTTTCTGTCCTTATCAAAAGGTATTGATGCTCTGTCAGGGTCATCTACCGTATTAAGTGCTGTGAGTGAAGTAAATCCCGCCACACCGATAGGAGTGATGGAACTTTCCGTACCTCCGGCAAGCATTACATCAGCCTCTCCGTAAACGATGGATCTGAATGCCTCACCTATACAGTTTGTTCCGGTGGCACAAGCTGTTACTACATTTATATTCTTTCCCTTACATCCATAGGCAATTGCTACATTACCTGCCGCCATATTTGAAATCATCATAGGTACCAAAAGAGGTGCCACTCTGCTTGGTCCTTTTTCCAAAAGCTTTCCGTATTCCTTTTCCATAGACTGCAGCGATCCGATTCCCGATCCTACCGCAACTCCTACCATATAAGGATCTTCCTTTGACATATCAAGCTTTGCATCTTCAATGGCCTCTTTTGTTGCCGCTACCGCAAACTGTGAAAACTGCTCCATTCTTCTGGCAGATTTTGGATCCATATAGTTTTTGGCATCAAAGTCCTTTACTTCAGCCGCCAGCTTTGCCTTATAGTCGGTTGTATCAAAGTATGTTATCGGTCCTATACCGTGTACACCCGCTTTTATATTTTTCCAAAAATCATTGACATTAAGACCTATCGGTGTGATAGCTCCCAATCCTGTAATAACAACTCTTCTTCTCATAGTCACCTCTTTTTTAGTTGTTCTTTCAATCCTTCTTAATTACATACTCATTCCGCCATCAATTTTGATGACCTGACCTGTAATATATCTGCCCTCTTCACCGGCAAGGTATGCCACCATATTTGCAATATCCTCTACCTCACCCTGATATCCCAACGGAATAAATGAATTTATTTTTGCCTTGGCATCATCTGTCATTGCATCCGTCATATCTGTTCTTATATATCCCGGTGCTATGGCATTTACGGTAATATTTCTGCTTGCCATCTCTCTTGCGGCAGTCTTTGTCATTCCTATAACTCCTGCCTTTGATGCCGCATAATTTATCTGTCCTGCATTGCCCATCACACCGCTAACGGAAGAAATATTTATTATTCTTCCGGCTCTTTTCTTAATCATGTATTTTGAAACCACCTGCATGGTATTAAAGCTTCCCTTTAAATTGGTAGCTATTACCGCATCAAACTCTTCAGGTTTCATTCTCATCATCAGATTATCTTTTGTAATACCGGCATTGTTTACCAATATGTCCACAGCACCTTCCTCTGAAATGATATTTTCAATCATCTGCTTTGTGCTCTCATAATCCGATATATCACATTGGCAGATTTTTGCCCTTCCGCCATTATCCTCTATCTCTTTTGCAACACTTTTTGCAGCCTCACTTGATGCCGCATAATTTACATATACCAGTGCTCCGTCAGCTGCCAGTTTCTTTGCTATAGCGGCTCCGATTCCTCTACCCGCACCTGTTACCAAAGCTGTTTTGCCTTCTAATCTTTTCATTTCGCCTCCAAAATCTGACTACAAACACTTGCCACATCCGCATACTCTTCAATATTGAAGATTTTTACCTCCGGATCAATTTTCTTTACAAAACCTGCCATTGTCTTTCCCGGGCCGATTTCTACAAAGGTATCAACTCCCCATTCAATCATCTTTCTTATGCTCTGTTCCAAATGTACACTTCCGGATACCTGTTCTATCAAATTTTTCTTGATATCATTCTTATCTGTAACAATTTGTGCATTGATATTTGCTACATAAGGTATCTTAATATCTCGTATTTCAATGCCGTCCAGTACTTTTGAAAGTTTTTCTCCGGCTTCTTTCATAAGTCCTGAGTGAAAAGCACCGCTTACCTTTAAAGGAAGTACTCTCTTTGCTCCGGCCTCTTTTAATCTTTCACCTGCAAGAGCAACCGCTTCTTCGGTTCCTGATATTACAGTCTGTCCGGGGCAGTTATAATTTGCCACCCAACATCCGTCTATCTCATCCACTACAGACTTGATGGTCTCGTTGTCAAGTGAGAGTACGGCACTCATTGCACCACCCTTTATTTCCGACATGTACCGGCCTCTTTTATCCACCACCGAAATGGCATCCTCAGCACTTATGGCACCGCTTAAATACAGTGCTTCATATTCTCCAAGGCTTAAACCTGCACATATATCAGCCTTAAGTCCTGTTTTTTCCACAGCCTTTAACATGGCAATACCTGTTGCCACCATGGCTATCTGTGTATATCTTGTATTGTTTAATTCATCATTTTCTTTGAAAATCAGATCACATGCATCTATCCCCGTGACTGTTTTTACACTGTCAAAAACCGCCCTTGAATCCGCATCATTTTCATAAAAACTCTTGCCCATATTTTGTTTTTGAGCTCCCTGTCCCGGGAATAAAAATGCTATCTTCATAATTTATACTAAGCTCCCTGCATTCTTTAAAAGATTAGTTGCCTCACTCATTATCTCGTCAATGATTTCTTTTGCACTTTGCTTTTTGTTTATAAGTCCTGCTATCTGACCTGCCATAACGGTTCCGTTTACAATATCACCTTCCATCACAGCCTTTCTGAGTGTACCCAGAGTCAAGTACTCAAGTTCCTCAAAACTCTTTCCTTCAGCTTCAAGCTTAGTGTATTCTCTGGTCATAGCATTTCTTAAGCTTCTTACCGGATGTCCGTGACTTCTGCCTGTTACGGCCGAATCTATATCCTTTGCGGCGATTACTCTGTCTTTGTAGTTTTCATGTACAATAGACTCATTTGCAACCACAAATCTTGTTCCTATCTGTACAGCCTTTGCTCCAAGCATAAGTGCCGCAGCCAAACCTCTTCCGTCTGCAATACCGCCTGCCGCAATAACAGGAATATTTACCGCATTTACAACCTGTGGAACCAAGGTCATTGTAGTAGCTTCACCTATATGTCCGCCACTTTCGGTGCCCTCCGCCACAACGGCATCCGCTCCGCATCTTTCCATTCTTCTTGCAAGTGCGACACTCGCAACTACAGGAATTACCACTATTCCGGCTTCCTTCCACATCTGCATATACTTTTCAGGTGAACCTGCGCCTGTAGTAACTACCTTTATACCTTCTTCCACAACTACCTTGGCAATTTCTTCCGCATGAGGTGACATAAGCATTACATTTACTCCAAAAGGCTTATCTGTAAGCTTTCTTGCCTCTCTTATTTCATTTCTTACAACCTCTGCCGGTGCATTTGCCCCGCCAATAAGTCCAAGTCCGCCTGCCGCACTTACCGCTGCAGCCAAATGATGCTCGGCAACCCATGCCATACCACCTTGAATTATCGGATATTCTATACCTAATAGTTTTGTTATTTCTGTTTGCATTAATTTCCTCTGCCTTTTTAAGAAAACGCCCGTAGGCGTTTTTTATTTTTTATAAATTATCTACGCCCTTGTCCTTAAGGTAATTTACCACATCACCTACAGTTAAAAGCTTCTCTAAATCCTCAGAAGGTATCTCAACACCATAGTTATCCTCAAGTGCCATTACCATCTCAAAAAGGTCAAGTGAGTCTGCATTTAAATCATCCTTGAAGCTTGACTCCAATGTGATTTCTGATGCATCGATATTTAACTGCTCTGCAATAATTGATTTCATTTTCTCTGACATAATTTTCTCCATCCTTTTAAATGTTTATTTTATTTATATTTAAGTTGTAAAATAATTACAATCTTAATACACAAGTTCCCCAGGTTAATCCTGCTCCGAATCCACAAAGCAAAATCAAATCACCTTTTTTTGCAATACCTTTTTTTATTACCTCATCAAGCAGTAAAGGTATACTTCCTGCCGAAGTATTTCCGGTATTTTCCAGATTGTGAGGTAACTTTTCAAGAGGTATATCCAGCTTTTTGGATACGGCCTCAAGTATTCTCAAATTTGCCTGATGTAAAAGATATAAATCTATATCATCCTTATGTACCCCGGCCTTTTGTATAGCCTGTTCAATGCTGTGAGGTACCGTTCTGACAGTGAATTTAAAGACCTCTTGTCCGTCCATTCTTATATACCTGTCATCACCGTAAGAATTGTCATACAGTGCAAATCCCTTACTTCCGTCAGCTCCGATATCAAAGCTTAAAAATCCCTCTTCGATATCCGCTTTTTTGAGTACCGCAGCCCCCACACCGTCACCGAAAAGTACACAGGTGGTTCTGTCACTCCAATCCATCTCTCTTGAAAGTACATCACCGCCTACTACAAGAGCATACTCAATATCCAGAGTATTCATCATGGAATATGCAATACTCAGTGCATATATAAATCCGGAACATGCGGAGCTTACATCCATACATGCACAGTCCTTTGCACCAAGTAGAGGCTGCAACTCACATGCGGTATTTGGGAGTCTCTTATCCTGAGTTGAGGTACCCACTATAATAAGTCCCAAATCCTTACCGTCAATATTTGCAGATTCTAATGCTTCTTTTCCGGCTGCAAATGCCAGACTTACCAGATTTTCATTTTCACCTATGATATGTCTTTTTTTGATTCCGGTTCTTTGGCTGATCCACTCATCACTTGTATCTACGATTTTACTCAAATCATCATTTGTCAAAATCTTAGAAGGCAGCTTTGAGCCTGTTCCTGCAAGTGCTATCTTCATCCTTAATAAGTCCTTTCATAAGACTTTCATCAAAATAAAAAATACTTTGAATACCAAAGCAAATAGTTTGATACTCAAAGTATTTTAATTTTACTACATAAATTTGTCAAGTGATTTGTTCATTCAGTTCCGTATGCTGTTAATGTATCTTTCTTTCTGACCCCCAAGGATAATGTATAGTATAAAATATCCGCATCAAATTTTGCCGCAACTACCTGAAGCTTTTCTCCTTCAATATTTTTTAATACTCCAAGCAGTTCTCCCTTTTTTACTCTCTGTCCCTGTTTAATATAAGGATACCAAAGCCCGTCACACTCCGCCTCTACATACTCTGCACTCACTATCTCTTTTTGTTTTTTATTTACGCTTATATCATGTCTCTCTTTTATTATTCCAAGTATCTCCATAAGCTTATATAGATCTTTCTTTTCGGCAAGTACATCCTCTTCACTCCATATACCATGTGCCCCTCTTTCATAGAGCATTGCGGGAATATTTTTCTTTGTGGCATAGCTGTAAAGTCCGTTGGATGCATAGGAGCCGACTCTAAAATTTACGCTCATTCTCGAAGCTATATCTCTCACATAGTTTTTCATATCTTCACCGGATCCGTAAGGAAAAAAGATAAGAGGGATAAGATTCTCATTAATATCTCCCCCATGCAAATCCACTATAAAATCAGCTGTCGGGTAGAGATATTTTTCTATATCAAAAGCAATTCTTTGTGTACTTGTACCTTTTTCATCACCGGGAAATTCCCTGTTTAAATTTTTATAATCCGATGTGGATATCTGTTTTACTCCGTCATAAAATCCGTCGGTATTTAAAACAGGGCAGATAATAATATTTCCGGATAATTTTTCAGCTTTAAGTTCTTTTATAAGTCTTAGAGCTGTTTCTATTCCCACATATTCTCCGCCATGTACTCCTGCGGTTATAACTAAAGTTTTCCCTGTATTTCTCCCACAAAAAGCTGTTCCGCTTATATTTCCAAGTATGAATTTTTTCTTTTCCCCTTTATTTATCAGAATATCTCCTATTTTCATAGATTCCTCCTTTCCGAATACACTAAGTTTTTATGTTATATTAGCATAGTTAGTCGCATCTAACCATACATTTTTTCATTACTTATTATTTAGCCAAATAAAAGACGACTGTCTGTTTTTCTATAATTTTTATTTTTTTATGAAAGATATTTCCATGTTTTATTAAAAAAACTTGAAAAACTTATTTTCAAGTAGTATGTTTATTATGTATTAATAAACATAGATAGAAAGAGAGGAATTTTCTATGGCAACATTTATGATCGGCCTTGTAATTCTAATTGTAGGCGGGCTTATTATGGGTAAGTTGTGTGACCATGTTTTCCAGCCTGACGATAGAGAGACACCGGCTTATTCTAAGCAGGACGGTGTAGACTATGTGCCTATGCCTACATGGA